>DAYJ01000068.1 GCA_002506875.1 Euryarchaeota archaeon UBA40
CCTGACAGAGATTACTACATGTATGTCGATGCTGAGTTAACGGATGATTTCACAACTTATTGTTGGAAGTATGGCTCTTTTGATATTCTTGCTAGCAATGAGGGTTCTTTGGAAGAGGTCTTGGAAAATCTCTTCAATTCGACTGATCGGACTCCACGGATTTCAATGTGGTATGGTAAGGTAAACCAACACAACGAAAATGGAACATGGATGACTGATCCAGATGGCACAGCGGGCGCTGGTACATTCAACCAATTCGGAAGTGATGGTTGGGGCGATCGCAAGCTCGAGTACTGTCAGCGTTTCTGGCCAGACACTGTATCCGTCGCCCCTATGAGTGCAGAACAGATTGTCTTCTACACAAGAGGGAACCAGGTTGCTTATCTCACTACAAAGCCAGTTTGGCAGTGTGTACAAGATACCGATGGTGATGGGATCTTGGATCCAGATGATGCTGATGATGACGGCGACGGTTGGAGCGATATTCTAGAACAGGCGTGTGGAACCAATGAATTGGATGTCAATGACGTCCCTACGGATTCAGATGGTGATCAGATTTGTGATCTACTCGATGACGCATTAGACGAAGTAATTACAGATCCTCCTGTAGATGATGACGGTTTCTTGCCAGGATTCAGTGCGATTGGTGGCCTTGCAGCACTCGGTGCTGCGATGCTCATGGGACGTCGACGAGTAGAGTGAATAGACTAGATTGGTGTTCTTCATGAAGCGTCAAAGTTCGGCCTTATCTCTGTGTATTCTGATGTTGATGCTCCCTCTTTCTGGATGCATATTAGATATGGAATTCAAAGGGGAACTTGTTGGTACTTTCGAGATTGATAGTCTGGGTACTGGAACAACCAATGTCAATGATACCATTATCTCAATCGAACTGATTAATTCCAGTGTTAATCAAATTCAATTCAATGATGACACAGGAAATCAGGATGGTAGCAATCACTTTCGTTTTCGTATTGTTCGAGATATCTATAATGACACAATTGGGCCATCCTTTGAATGTAGAATTCAGACACAATCTCCCTCTGACTGTCTAATTGTAGAATCGGTTGATGATGGGATTTGGGAAATCGGAGAAATCATCACATTGCAAGAGAATGATGTCGATATCTGTAGTTCTGGTTGCCAGATTCAGTTAACAATTCTGAATGGTGATATCATTACTGAAGAAGAGGAGAATTTGCAATATCTCGGTCAAAAAGCAATAGGTGGTAGTCCAATCAGACATACTACTAATTTTGGGATGGGGCAGTAAATATGCACTTCTTTTTCCCAGGAATGATAGTCGGATTTATTCTTCTTCAAACAGCGATCATCGCACCAACACTGTTCAAAAAACTCGACATCAAAGATTTTGGAATCGTGATACGATCACTCTGGCCCAAATTCTTTCTTTGTTTGAGTGTAGCCGGAGCTGCAACCCTAGTGGATTTGTATCTCCACGATAATCCAAGCACCATCCATTATGCAATTGCTGGATCTACAACCTTGTTCGCAATCATATGCTATGCAATAATTCCTGCAACAAACCGTGCAAAGGATGAAGGAAACGAAAAAGTGTTCAACATACTTCACAAGATGAGTGTATATTTTACTATCATCATGCTTCTACTCAACATTGGGTTTCTCTTCGCATAATCTGCGAGAAATGATAATTCAGAAATTAGTGTATTTGTCACTCAGGAGTAGGGGTCTAAGAGTGGAAATAGCAATTAATTCACATCTTATCTGAGAATTCGTTACACTGGTAAGTACATGTGGTTGAATATCATTCCTTATGTTCTATGCAATGGCCGATAATGCAGGTTATCCGCCCCCCGTATGCGTGTATTTTGGACGATAATACACATCAGATCATTTTCAGCCCTATATTGTTAAATTTTTTAGTTAGAATCAAAACTAACAAATATAATTTACAAAATATGACAATTAAATTTAGTAGAATCATTTCGACTTAACTAGGCTTTCAATGAAGAGTGGTGGATGGAGAAATCTACAGGATTATCTCCTGGCATCAAGCACCAACCATCAGCGCTCTCTGTCTGGAGGATGTTGAGGTCAGCAACTCCTCCTTCGACGAGTTGCCCGACACCATGTGTGGTATCGAGTGTTGATGCGGCGTTGACTGTGACTGCTGCGAGGGCTGCGATTGGTGGGATCCGCATTCTGTGAACAGCGAGACTTCCTACGAACGGGATTGAGAGGGTCCGACAATTTGGATTGAAATCAGTGGCCATGGACCATTTCCACCCTTCCTCGATACATTTTCCGATAGCTTCAGTCATAGGATCCCCATGTACGTATGGAGTTCCAGGAAGAAATCCTGTGTTGACACCGGCGGCTGAGGCTTTCGCACGTGCATCATCGGATGAATGCCCAGCATGGTCAGCAGAATCAACCTTCAACTGAGATGCAAGATCGAGCCCCCCTCCATCGACAAATTCGTCTACATGTAGTCGTGCTCTGAGTCCATGTTTCATTGAGGACCTGACGATGTCCTCGGTAGTTTCGAGATTGAACCATCCTGGCTCGCAGAATACATCGACGGATGTTGCAATACCTTGGTCTACGACTGCCGGCAATTGTTCATTCACAAGCTGCTGATTCCATTCCTGGCGGTCGACATTAGGTGGATAAGCATGAGCTCCTAGCCAAGTGTGATGCAATGCTGGAGCATCGCGAATATCTTCGAGTGATTTAGCAGCGGCTAGCATCCGAAGTTCGGTATCGGTACTGAGGCCATAGCCCGACTTGACTTCCATCGTTGTAGTCCCCATACTACGTGCTCTCTGTATTCGTGCTGTTCCAATCTCGATAAGTCGAGGGAGCAGGGCATCTCTGGTTGCTTTCACGGTGGTGGATATCCCCATGCCCATACTCGAAATTTCTTGGTAGGTTTTCCCCTCTATCTTCAGTGCTGTTTCATGGGATCTATCTCCATCCCAAAGGAGGTGTGTGTGTGCATCGACAAATCCTGGAACAATGGCTTTACCGTTCGTATTGATCCAACGGTTTCCATCGGGTGTTGTGTATGTCCGTTGGTTTGAATCTGGACGAATATGGCCCCATTCGTGCTGTATTTCGTCATTCGAAGCCATCTTTTGGATAATTCCATCACGTATGTGGATGCCAATATTATCGTCGACGTGTATCTGGCGTTCAAGTAAATCAGCTCCGTCAATTCGGCCGGTTTTTGGGTCCACGGAACCGAGATGGGCTACCTCGGATGCTCCGAGAATCACTGTGTCCATGTGCCTCGTTTGGCATTAAGGCTTGAAATGGATGCGGTCATCCGGAGTCCATGGGCGTGAGATGGGTCCTCGGTATCGAGAGCACAGCTCACACCTTCTCGTTTGGTGCAGTAACGGAGGATAGGACACCTATTCCGTCATCCTCCTCAATCATTCGTCCGACCGAAGGAGGCATCCACCCAAGGGAGGCTGCAGACCATCATAGTGACAATGCATCTCGCCTGCTCCAAGGTTTACTATCGACACATTCTCTTTCGATGAACAATCTCGTGGGTGTGGCGTATAGTCAGGGTCCAGGATTAGGTCCTTGCCTCCGTGTCGGTGCCTCCGTTGCACGTGCTATTGCTACTGCACGAAATGTTCCTCTAATTGGTGTGAATCACTGCGTAGCTCATATCGAGATAGGTCGAACAGTATGTGGTTGTGATGATCCAGTACTTCTCTATGTTAGTGGAGGTAATACACAGGTTATCACTCGTCTTGATGGCCGATATCGTGTCTTGGGTGAGACAATGGATATTGGTATCGGTAATATGCTCGATAAGTTCGCACGTCATCACGGATATCCATTCCCTGGTGGCCCTGAGATTGAGAAGGCCGCACTTCGGCATCGTGACTCAGTCAAATCTCCCTCTATTGTTGGTCTTGAATTACCCTATGCAGTTCAAGGCATGGATCTCGCATTCTCAGGGTTACTGAATGCGGCTGATACATTGGTTGAGAAGGGAGCCAGTTTCGAAGCAGTTTGTTGGTCACTGCAGGAACATGCATTTGCCGCTTCTATTGAGGTCGCTGAACGAGCTCTTGCCCACACAGGTAAGACCGAACTACTTCTTGGTGGTGGTGTTGCCTGTAATGAGAGAATTCGTGAGATGTCCGATATTATGTGTCGAGAGCGTGGTGCTACTGCACATTGGCCTCCTAAGATGTACTGTATCGATAATGGGACCATGATTGCTCTCCTAGGATTGCTTCAGTTAGAGTCAATAGGTCCCACTGAACTCATTGATTCAGCCGTCGATCAGATGCTCCGGACAGACATGACTCCAGTTGCATGGGCTTGATTAGAGTGGAAGCCTTTACACGTGTTCGTCTAACCCTATGAGATACGGAGGGTGAATTCTGGCACGACGAGGAAAGGGGCGTAACGCACGTCGTTCGACGGTCCAGCGGAAGAGCCAGTTACCTCCTCCCGTAGTTGCGCCAGAACCTGTTCAGGCTCCTGAGGCCGAAAAAACACCGGAAATATCGCGGCCAAATGCTGCCCCAAGTGCTCCTGTTCAGAAGCAGTATGGTGTATTGGAGCCCGAACCAGAACCGATTCCTGAGCCTGAACCTGAGCCAGTTCATATTCCAGAGGAAGAAACATCACCTGATCCTGAACCTGTAGCCGTCGTTGCTGCTGAACCTACATCTTCAATGCAAGATGGTGCAGACCGACGTAGCCTTGGCCTTTCAGCCCTTGAAGAGGAATCTCCAGTTGAAGCAGTTCCAGAGGTTGTTGAGCCCGAAGATCGTGTTAGCGCTCTAATTAGTCGTTCACAGGTAGGTGCAAGTGAGGCGGGTTATGCTCCTGTTGCTCCAGCCCCTAAGGCTACTGAGGAGAAACCCAAGGAAAAGCCTCGAAGGCAACCACGTCGTATTTCTAAGGCTAAGAAAAATAATCAGATGAGGAAGCATAATAGCCGTGCTCGTCGATTAAATCGTTCCAGGCATATGGAATACAAGTATGAGATGCGGGCATTATTGAAGGACATTGAAGTCGGTCAAGAACATCATTCAGTTCTGTTAGGCACAATCTGGGCGAAGGGTGAACGTCAGGACGTTAAATCTGCCAAAGATTTCGTTCGAGAACGGAGGGACGCTGGTGCTATCAATGATGAACAGATGGACCGCCTCCTCTCATTAATTGATAATTACACAACTCGTCGTTGAACGACAGGCTGATGACTGTCCACCCCCGACATTAGTCCATGGAGGACTCGGAAGAGAGTGGCCGGACACTCGGTGGCATCGATTTTCCAGCCATTCCTGAGGTAGATGGTACCCCTTATCCTGGTCAGCCACCTTACACACGTGGAATACATTCTACGATGTACAGATCTAGGCGCTGGACAATGCGTCAATATGCTGGTTTTTCGACAGCAGAAGCCACAAATCAACGGTTCAAACTGCTTCTATCTGAGGGGCAGAAGGGGTTGAGTGTGGCCTTTGACTTGCCGACCCAACTTGGTTTGGATAGTGACGCATCTCTTTCTTACGGAGAGGTTGGAAAGGTTGGTGTCGCCATTGATTCAATCGATGATATGAGACGTTTGTTTGATGGAATCGATTTGAGTGAGGTTTCAACCTCGATGACAATCAATGCTCCTGCCTCCATATTGTTTGCTTTGTATGTCGCAGTAGCGGAAGAGAAGGGTGTGCCTCCTGAGCAACTTAGGGGTACAATCCAGAATGATGTACTGAAGGAGTATATCGCTCGTGGCCTCTACGTATTCCCTCCCGAACCAAGCCTACGCCTTGCGACAGATGTTATGAGGTGGTGTGCAAAGAATGCACCAGCTTGGAATACCATTTCGATTAGTGGATATCACATCAGAGAGGCAGGTTCAACAGCGATTGAAGAGGTTGCTTTTACTCTTGCCAATGCACTGCAATATGCCGATTCTGCCATTTCTGCTGGTTTGGATATTGATGAGTTCGCCCCAAGGATGTCATTCTTCTTTGGTTGCCACAACGATTTCTTTGAGGAGATAGCGAAATTCCGAGCGGCTCGAACTTTGTGGCACGATTTAGTGCAGGAGCGCTATAGCCCTAAGGATCCTCGTTCGGCCAGATTACGATTCCATACTCAGACTGCTGGGGTTACCTTGACAGCTCAACAGCCGATGAATAACGTGGTAAGGGTCGCCTATCAAGCGATGGCTGCAGTCCTTGGTGGAACTCAATCCTTGCATACTAATGCCTACGATGAAGCATTAGGATTACCTACTGAGGATTCGGTGACAATCGCTCTTAGGACTCAGCAGATTCTCAGTGAGGAAACAGGTGTTCCTGAAGTGGTTGACCCTCTCGCAGGATCTGTTCACATAGAGCATCTGACTGACGAGATTGTGCAGAGTGCTCGTAAAAAAATCGAAGAAATTCTGGATTCCGGTGGAGCTATGGAGGCCATCAAGCGTGGAGATCCACAGAGAGCAATCCATGAATCAGCGTGGTCCCAATTAACAGATATTGAGTCTGGAACGAGACGTATCATCGGTGTCAATCATGCTGAAGACGATGCTCCCATCACGGATGCAGGTCAGTCTATTGATCCAGTACTCGTCGAAGCACAGTTGACTCGAATCGATGAACATCGGAAAGACCGAGACCATGATATTGTGGCTTCACGACTTGAATCGTTGAGGGCAGCCTGTGAATCAGATGATGATTTGTTTCCTCATATCCTAGATTCAGTCAGAAACGGGGCTACAGTTGGAGAAGTCATGGACATCATGCGCGACGTATTTGGTACTTGGAGAGCGCCGAGTGGAATTTGAGGTGTTGTGATGAATATTGAAATTGATCATATTGGAATTGCAGTTAAGACGTTAGACGAGAGAACACCTTTCTGGACAGCATTAGGCCTCCTACGTGGCGAAGACGAATCTTTACCGGACGATGGTGTAATTGCTCGTTTCCTTTCAACATCTGGTGAAACCTCGGAGCCGGTAAGGATCGAACTCCTCGAAGCTACTGGGCCAGATACTCCAATCGGGCGATTCATTGATCGTCGCGGCGAAGGTGTTCAGCAAATTGCGTTTCGTGTCGATGATGTCCAGTTGCTAATCGACCGGCTTGTTAGCAATGGTGTCCGAATGATCGATGAGGTAGCACGCAACGGCGCCCATGGATCCAAGATTGCATTCGTCCATCCATCTTCTACCGGTGGCGTCCTCGTTGAACTTGTCCAACGGCCTATTGCCGAGTGAAGTTATAGGTGAGTATCTAGTCGAGTGATTTGATGGAATCCCTCCTATCTGAGATTCGTGTAGAAATCAAATTGATTACTGCTGATCAAATTCGTTCGAGGATAGAATCCCTTGTTGATGCTCTCGATGTTCTTCGCCAGGATGGAGCAATCACAAACGATGCTTACCTAGATGCAGGTGCGATTCATGGTGGATTAATGATGCTCTCCAATCTGATAGAGGTCGGTATTGACCGGACTGAGGTTAAGAGTCACATGGAAGACCTAATCTCAAGAGCCCAGCGTGTTGAAGAGGTTCATCCTGGATTGATGGCATCTGTAGATGCCGCGATGAGATGAGGCCATATCCATGGGAGATGTTCTGCTCCGTGTTGAATCGGTCTCCAAGTCATTTGGTGAAGTCGATGCTCTTCGGGATGTCGACATCGAACTGAGGCGCGGAGAGATAGTTGGCCTTGTCGGCGGTAATGGCGCAGGTAAGACGACATTACTTCGTCTTCTTTGTGGGGTCTATCGTCCGTCTGTTGGTAGAGTAGCCTTCATGGTTGATGGTAAGGAAGAGCCTGTTGATCAGGTACGTGAACGACTGGGAGTTGTTCCTGAGGCTACGGGTCTGTATCATCGGTTGACCGCATGGGAGAATATCCGATACCATACTCGAATACATGGTCGTTCAGACAAGGCATCTTGGGCGAGAACTCTTCGATTTGCACGAGCTCTTGATATTCAGGATGAACTACATCGGAGTACACGCGGTTTTTCACGAGGAATGAGGCAGAAGATTGCCTTGATTCGAGCTGTTGCTCACGGGCCTGATTTACTACTTCTAGATGAACCAACAGCAGGTCTTGATGTAACGAGTGCTAGAAAGGTACGCGGCCTTGTCCGTTCTCTTGGAGATGAAGGTGGAACCGTCATCTACAGCACGCATATGCTCTCTGAGGCACAGCGCATATGTGACCGAATTCTAATCATACACAATGGGACTGTACGTGCTGATGGATCACCAGATGATTTACTCGAATCCACAGGTACTGCTGATCTTGAAGATGCTTACATGGCACTGACTCAAGATGTCTCACGGATGAATCGCCAAGAGGAAGAGAGTGGATTGAGTCGATGGTGGCTGAAACTTTCGATGCGTGGAAAGAAATCGAATCTGGGGGAAGAGGAATGAACCGACTCTACTCCATTCGAACAGTTGCAGGTAAGGAACTAGTCGATTTTGTACGTGATTGGAGGACAATTGCGGCTCTACTTCTTGTGCCGTTAATCATCTTCCCAATGATTTTCATTGCCGTCCCTTGGTTCCTTCAAGGTGAAGCTGCCGAATTGGATTTAATCGATCTTGACGTAGTTGTATATGTCGATGATAATTCAGTATTGCCTGGCAGTTTAGAACAACATCTCAATGAGTCAAGGATATCTGTCCAGTCCTATGTCGTTGAATTTGAGGATGGCAAGCACCTTGGTAATCATTCGATTTTCCTCAATGAGGCATCAGAATCTATTGAGAATGGTTCGAATCATGCAACTTTACTACTCAGAAAAACCGAGGGTAATGCTACGGAGAACTGGGATTTTGTTGTTTTTTCAGATAGCACTGATGAGTTATCCCGAGAGGCCTTTGACCGAATCATACTCGCTGTAGATATCTGGGAAGATGAGATCATCAATGCTACTCTGAATGGAGTTTCTCTAACTTTCGATGATGTCCGAGACCCCGTAGGATGGGATGCAGGTGGAACAACTACAGATGTCGCAACGAGTGGCGAGCAGGCCGCATTTGCATTCGCGATGTTTGTACCATTCATCATTGCCTTATGGACTGCAACATCCGCAGTTCAACCATCAATCGATCTCACAGCAGGGGAACGAGAGCGAGGTACACTCGAGGCTCTTCTATGCACTCCGATACGTCGAGATGATCTGATGTGGGGCAAGTGGTTGGCTGTGGCGATAATTGCGAGTGCCTCGGTGTTGTTTCAGATGGTTGGCCTTTTCGCAGCAATTCATTTCCTTGCAGGCGGCTTCTTCTCTACACCAAGCGTATCATTGGAGGGTTGGGTAATGTTCCTGGTGACAATCATTCTTTTCGCCGTTTTCGTCGTTGCCGTCGAGATGGCAATTGCGATGCGTGCACGTTCTGTCAAAGAAGCAGGGTCT
>DAYJ01000087.1:0-14698 GCA_002506875.1 Euryarchaeota archaeon UBA40
AGGCCCAGCATCAGCCATGGGCCTGTAGCTTAGCCAGGTAGAGCGACGGACTTTTAATCCGTTGGCCGGGGGTTCAAATCCCCTCAGGCCCGCCTGACTTTGCTTGGGTCCATCGGTTTTTGGTGTGGAGGCAAGGGGTGTGTCACATGGCGGTAAAGAGTTCAACGAAGAAAAAACTCATCGAACTTGGCGTCGATGAAGGGCACGCGAGCAAGTTGGCGGACGATACAAATCTCAGCCAACTCAAGATGCTCTCTTCAGAGCAGATTGGTGACAGAATCAGCCTCCCAGCAGATGACAAGGTCGTCGAGAAGTACATGGCACTGATCCGTCAACAACCTACGCGCACGCGACGCTCTCGTTCTGCTAAGCGTACTATCAGTCAGAAACTCGAGGATGAGGACATCATCGGTCATAATGATCGATTCAATGTGTTGAACCATGAACTCGTACCTCATCATGAGTTGGTCGACGTTGAGGATGAAGCCAAGGTCCTTTCTCCATGGTCTCTCATGACAACCGATGCTGAGGGTAACCAACGCCTTGCCAAGGAACGTCTTCCAAAGATTTTGATTAACGATCCTGCAGTACAAATCTTGAAAGAAATGGAAGAGGCAAAGGTCGAAGGACTGCCAGCAGGTTGGTTGACAAACCGTGTCGTCAAAGTCATTCGTTACAGCCGTTCGGCAGGTGCAACTACTGCCTACCGATTGATTGTGGAGGCCCACTGAGGGAGGGATTGTTATGAAGGAAATTATTGAAGCATACTTCAACGAGAGAAGCCTGGTTAACCACCAGATTGGTTCCTACGACGACTGTATCCCCTCTTCGGGTGAGAAGGGCGACGGCAAAAATCAGCGAATGAATCGCATGGAGAAAATCGTCCGTGCAATCCGTGTTGGTACAGATGAGATTATCGAGGACGACGAGGGCGGGATGATCAAACTTGACGTTCTTGACAAGGAAATCATCGTTCGAATCAAGAACGTTTCATTGGGTAAGCCTGTGATTCGAGAAGCGAACGGATCTATCCATGAATCTACTCCGGTTCAGTGTCGGCTGCGTAAGTTGACCTACGAGAGTCCTCTATACATGGATTTCAAGATCTACAGGGATGACAAACCTACACCTGACGAGGAGACTCGTGTCCAGATTGGTTCACTCCCAATTATGGTGCGTTCCCGTCGTTGTAATGTGCACCCTGAGAACATTGACAACAGTGGAGCTGGCAAGTTGAATATCGCTAGTTCTATCGAGGATCGTAATCGATATCATCGTCTTCTAGAAAAGTATGGAGAAGATCCTCTCGATCCGGGTGGTTATTTCATCATTAACGGAACCGAGCGTGTCCTAATTTCGATGGAAGATTTGGCGCCAAACCGAGTAACTGTCGAGAAGAACAAGAAGTATACTTACGAAACTGAAGTTGCTAAGATTTTCTCTCAGCGTGATGGTTCAAGGAAGCCACTCAATGTTGAGAAGCGTCGAGATGGTATGCTTATGGCGAAAATCCCCTCTGCAGGAAGCACGCCTGTCCCTGTGGTCCTACTGATGACTGCTCTCGGTGTTGAGAATGATCAGGAAATATTCCAGGCGATTGCAGGTCCTGTGGAATCGATGAAGTACACAGTTGCTAACATCAACGAGATTAAGGATAACGATGAGTACGGTGTCCATACCACTGAAGAGGCCCTTGCATGGCTTGAGAAGAAGTTTGCAGCAGGCCAACAGAAGGAGTACCGCGAGCAACGGATTCAGAATATGTTGGACAAGGAACTCCTTCCTCACCTCGGTGAAACACCTGAGAATCGACGTAAGAAGTCGGTATTCCTTGGGCGAATTGTTCGCCAAGTACTTGAGATGGCGATTACGGATCGGGATCCAAACGACAAGGACCATTACGCTAACAAGCGTGTTCGTCTAGCAGGGGATCTCATGGAGGATCTCTTCCGTGTTAGCCTTCAGCAACTCGCTCGAGATCTCAAGTATCAACTCGAACGGCACCACAATCGAAAGCGTGATTTGAAGATCAGCAGTTGTCTGCGACCCGATGTTCTCAAGTCGAAGATTATGCATGCTCTTGCGACTGGTAATTGGGTAGGAAGTCGAAGTGGTGTTAGTCAGCTTCTCGATCGTACCACCTATCTCGCGGCTCTATCACATATGCGACGCGTGACAAGTCCTCTTGTCCGCAGTCAGCCTCACTTCGAGGCCCGTGACCTCCACCCTACTCATTGGGGTCGTCTCTGCCCTAACGAGACCCCAGAAGGTCAGAACTGTGGCCTAGTGAAGAATGCGGCTCAGATGATTGACGTATCCGAGGCTGTTGATGAGAACCAGATCAAGGACATGCTCTCTGAAGCAGGTGTTGATTCGGCTCCTGATGGATGGGCTGAAGGTGCCAGAATACACGTGAATGGCGATATATTTGGCCTGCACAAGGACGCTCACAAGTTAGTTGATCGTCTCAAGAAGAATCGTCGTCGAGGCGTAATCCCTCCCGAGGTATCTATTCGTCATGATGCAACTAACAAGGACGTATTCATCAATACAGACAAGGGTCGGATTCTCCGCCCACTACTTGTCCTTGAGAATGGCGAACTACGTCTCCAGAAGGAGCAATTAGATGCACTTCGAAACCGTGAGATGACATTCAAGGAACTGGTTTGGTCCGGTGTTGTTGAGTGGGTTGATGCAGAGGAAGAAGAGGATCTTTTGATTGCACCACGGCCATACGATTTACCGGCTCGCAGCCCTAAGCATAACCGTCCAATCAACCCCGCGAAGGTAGAGTGGGCAAATCTTGGTCAGCCAGATCAATCTGAAGCTCTACTCAACGTCGAGGTCACACTCCCCAATGGCGATGAAGTCACAGAGGTTTTCACGGTCCCACTGAACTATCATCAGCCGGACTTTGATTCACTCAAGCGAAAGCAGAAGAAGGCAGGTTCAGTACTCTGCTTCACACATGTTGAGATTGACCCACAGTTGATTCTCGGCGTATGTGCAAGTCTAGTACCTTATCCTGAACACAATTCGACACCTCGTGTTACCGGTGGAACGGCAATGGTCAAGCAGGCTCTTGGTCTACCAAGTGCGAACTACCGTCTGCGTCCAGACACTCGTCTCCACGTGTTGCACTATCCACAGCAATCCATGACACAGACGCGGGCAATGTCTGCTACCAAGTTCCTTAGGAGACCCGGTGGCCAGAACTTCGTCGTAGCTGTTCTGTCTCACCATGGTTACAATATGCAGGACGCTGTGATTATGAACAAGGCAAGTGTGCAGCGCGCTCTTGGCCGATCTACTTTCGTTCGCACTTACAATGCTGAAAATCGTCGATTCCCTGGCGGTCTTGAGGAGATTATCCAAGTTCCAGGTCTTGACCCTAACCATGAGGTCAAGGGGCTGAAGCCGACCGAATCCTATGGTCACCTCGAAGAGGATGGGCTTCCTATTCCTGAGCAATACCTTGACAGTGGAGAGGTCCTTGTTGGTAAGACGAGTCCCCCTCGATTCCTTGAGGAGGCAGCACAAGGAGCCTTTTTCCAGGCTCCTGAGCGCCGCGAGTCCTCAATGACTGTCCGTCATGGCGAGAAGGGTTACGTCGACAATGTGTTCGTTACGGAATCTCTCGATTCCGGTCTGATGTGCCGCCTCATGCTGCGTACTAATCGAGTTCCTGAACTCGGTGACAAGTTTGCGTCCCGGCACGGTCAGAAGGGTGTCATTGGGCGTCTTATCGAACCACAAGATATGCCCTTCACCACCTCTGGCGTCGTACCCGATGTTCTGATGAATCCACACGCGATTCCATCCAGGATGACGGTCGCGCACGTCCTTGAGATGATTGGTGGAAAGGTAGGATCCATGGAGGGTCGTCAGATTGATGGCACGGCCTTCAACGGAGAGAAGGAGGTTTCACTCCGTGAGGCGCTAGTGCGTAATGGTATGGCGCACACTGGTCGCGAGGTTATGGTTAACGGGGAGACAGGTGAACAATATCCTGTCGACATCTTCTGTGGTGTGATTTACTACCAGAAGCTCCACCACATGGTGAGCGGAAAGATGCACGCTCGCAGTCGTGGTCGTGTCCAGATTCTAACCCGTCAGCCGACCGAGGGGCGCGCTCGTCAGGGTGGTCTTCGATTCGGCGAGATGGAGCGTGACTGTCTGATTGCTCATGGAGCTTCGATGGTCATCAAGGATCGATTACTCGATGAGAGTGACGGCTGGGAAATGCTCGTCTGTAGCAACAAGGGCTGTGGTCATGCAGCCTACTACGATTTCAACCGGAAGTCGATGTGCTGTCCGGTTTGTGGTGATCGAGCGGACATCCATCCGATTCAGACATCATATGCATTCAAACTACTACTTGACGAGATGAAATCTCTCGGTGTTGCTATGAGAATCGAACTGGAGGACCGAAGATGAGAGCGCGTGATGTTGCAAAGATTCCCAAGCGGATTGGGTCAATCAAATTCACTTTGATGGATCCTAACGAGATTCGTAAGATGTCCTCGGTCGAGGTTAAGACTGCGGACACCTACAAGGACGATGGTCATGCCTTCCGACAGGGTCTCATGGACACTAAGATGGGTGTCATTGATCCGGGTATGCGTTGTATGACCTGTGGTAACAAGCACGAAGAATGTCCGAGCCATTTTGGTCATATTCAACTTGAACTTCCTGTTGTCCACATCGGATTCGTCCCACTGATCAAGTCGTGTCTTTCCTCGACTTGCAATTCCTGTAACAAGATTCTTCTTAACGGTCAGAAAGGAAGTCACCCGCAGGATGAGGAGAAATCTGAGCAAGACTTCTACCGTGATCGAATTAATGAGATTATGCAGAAGCACGGTGTAGGTTCCCCTGAATATTCTAAGATGATCAAGGAGATTGAGAAGGAGTGCAAGAGCGCAAAGCGTCGTATTTGTGTTCACTGCCAAGAAGAGCAGGGGATAATTCAACTCGACAAGCCTTCGACATTCAAGGAGAAGTTCGACAAGGGTGAGCACAAGCTCAACCCTCGCGATATCCGCGAATGGTTGGAGCGCATTCCAGATGAGCACCTCATATTCCTCGGAATCGAGCCTAACTCGAGTCGTCCAGAGTGGACTATTATGAAGGTCCTACCAGTGCCTCCAATTACCGTCCGTCCTTCGATTACTCTCGATAGCGGTGATCGTTCTGAGGACGATCTTACTCACAAGTTAGTGGATGTTCTTCGCATCAATCAGCGGCTTCGTGAGAACCGTGACTCTGGTGCACCACAGCTTATTGTTGAGGACCTCTGGGAACTTTTGCAGTATCATATCACTACCTACTTCGATAACCAGACAAGTGGAATTCCTCCTGCAAGGCACCGTTCCGGTCGTACCCTCAAGACGCTGACTCAGCGCCTCAAAGGAAAGGAAGGTCGCTTCCGAAGCAACCTCTCTGGTAAGCGTGTGAACTTCTGTGCGCGAACTGTCATCAGTCCTGATCCGAAGCTTGGTATCAACGAGGTCGGTGTTCCACTACCTACGGCTAAGGAATTGACAGTGCCAATTCGAGTAACACCTAGGAATATGGAGCAAATGCGCCAAATGATCCTTCGTGGTCCTGATGTGCATCCTGGTGTCAATTACATTGTCCGTGGAGATAGTTTCCGTGTCCGTATCACAGATCGAACTAAGTGGATTTGGGCCGGTTTCCGTTGTCTGAATGGTGAATGTGTATCTGGGGCTAGTGATGAGGAGCCATATACTGGCGCTCGACCTGATCTTAATGCAGTTCTACCTGCCCCTAACTTCCTACCTGGTCTAGAAATCCGCGTCCTCAAGACGCAGACGGATTCAGGAGCAGTTGAAGAGAAGATTGAGGTGGATCTTGAGAAGACACTACGCAACCTACGTGCTGAGGACGAACATGGTCTTCCTCTTCCAGACACAGATTCGCGCGCTATTATCCACCACAGGTGGCTCTTTGAGAGGAATGAACCGGGTGAGGCGTTCCCAGATCATCTAGAGGTCAACTGTCCGCATTGTGGTAGCCCTGCTATCGAAGACGAACACACTGGCGAGTCCTTCCGTACTCAGACCGAGGATCGTCTTTCAACTTACGACATCTATGGAAATCCTCGACCAGGTATGACTGTCGAGCGACACCTCATCGATGGTGATATCGCGATTTTCAACCGGCAACCATCTCTTCACCGTATGTCGATGATGGCACACGAGGTACGCGTTATGGATGGCAAGACCTTCCGATTCAACCTCGCTGTCTGTACGCCTTACAACGCAGATTTCGATGGTGACGAGATGAACCTACACGTGATTCAGTCCGAAGAGTCTCGAGCCGAAGCGAAGATCCTAATGCGTGTCCAAGAACATATCATCACACCTCGGTATGGTGGAGCAGTCATTGGCGGTATCCACGATCATATCTCTGGTGCGTACCTTCTCACTCACGGGGAAGAGGACGAAAAGGGGAATCTAATTCCTCGTATGATTCCTAAGAGTATAGCTCTAGATGTGCTAGGGCAGGTCGGTTGGTCCGGGCACCTCCCCGATGAGATTGAGCGCAACGGAGTTATCGGCTACCTCGGCAGCGACCTCATGAGCCTCATTGTTCCCGATGGATTCAGGCTTGAATACACCAGTCGTAGTAACGACACTGTTCTTGTCAAGGATGGTCATGTCACTGGGACTCTCGATAAGAGAGCTATTGGTGCTGAAGACGGCCGCCTACTCGATGCAGTGGTACAGACTCACGGCACTGAGGAAGGGGCGAAGTTCCTCGACCGCATGACGCGGATGACGATTGCAATTTGCACTTCCATGGGATTCACTACCGGAATTGACGATCAGGATCTTCCTCCAGAGGCCAGTGAAGAAATTCATGCGATTAACCAGACTGCTTCCGATGAGGTGGATGCTGAACTCGCCAAGTTCGGTAAAGACGGGTCGAAGTATGAGACTCGTCCAGGACGGACTCCACTCGAAACCCTTGAGGAGAACATCCTTGGTATCCTAGATCGCTGTAAGAGCGCCACTTCCGAGGTTGCGAAGAACGTCCTCGCAGACGACAACGCTGCTGTCCTCATGGCTACCTCTGGTGCTCGTGGTAACATGGACAATCTTGCTATGATGGCTGGTTCTATTGGTCAACCAAAGGTTCGTGGTAAGCGCCTTGAGCGTGGATATCAAGACCGTGTCCTGCCGCACTTCGGTCGTAATGCTCGCGGTGCAAAAGAGAAGGGCTTCGTATCTTCATCTTTCAAGCGTGGCCTTGAACCTACAGAATTCTTCATGCTATCTGTATCTGGAAGAGAATCTCTGGTCGACACCGCTGTCCGAACTGCGAAGTCCGGATACATGCAACGTCGGCTGATTAACGCCATGGATGATCTCAAGGTTTGGGATGATGCTCCAGCATCAGTACGTAACACTGCGAATCGAATCATTCAGTTCCACTACGGTGAGGACTCAGTTGATCCAGCCCGGTCTAAGAAGGGTGAACCATTCGATGTTAGTGCCGTCCTAGACGATGCACTTGGAGGTGAGTGAATATGACAGTCAAGAGTGCAACGAAGAAGAAGCTGCAAGATCTCGGAATCGCTGAGCAGCACGCTCACGAACTCGCCGATGACCGAAAGTGGGACGATGTTTGCATCCTCACTGCAGTCCAGATATCTGCAATCTGTAAGACAGATTCCCAGACAGCCGAGGGTATTCACAAGATGATTTTGGGTGGAGGCAAGGGCAGTAAGGCTGACTCAGCTCCCGCACAGACGATTACGATCAAGCGTAAGAAGGTCCATCGACGGACTACAACTACTCGTGGTCTCCAGTCCTATGATTCGGAGTCTAAGTTGATTCAAGTTGAGCGTGATGTCTTGCGAGACGACCCTCTTTTCATCCAAATTCAGGCTGCTTCAGTTGATGCTGATATCTGGCTTACACCGCGTATCATCAATGATCTAGTCATCGGCCTCAATGATAGAGGTGTCAAGAAGTTGACCAAGAAGCAGATGGATGCACTTCTCGCATCTACTCAGTCCGCTCTTGCGAAGACCCGCGTTGATCCGTTCGAAGCAGTTGGAATCATCACAGCACAGTCCATTGGAGAACCCGGTACGCAGATGACCATGCGGACTTTCCACTATGCAGGTGTCGCAACGGTCAACGTCACACAGGGTTTACCCCGAATCATCGAGATTGTCGATGCTAGGAAGACACCCGACACGCCCACTATGAACATCTATCTAGATTCTCATGATGAGAAGGGTAAGCCGTTTAACACCGAGGAGAAGAAGGTCCAAGCCCTTGCTGCATCCCTTGAGACCACACTCACTCCTGATATCGCAGATATCGATGTGAATGTAGCTCAACGTTTCCTTACTCTAAATCTTCGTCGTGCGAATCTCAAAACGAAGAGTATGACTGGTGCCGAGGTCCGTGATAAGTTATCTAAGAGCCTACGTCTTTATGTCAATGCGGACGTTGATGATAATCCGCGTGAATTAACAATCATTCCTGGTATCAAAAAGGAAGAGGATATGAAGGAGTTAGCTGCTAATCCCCCGACATATACTGACCTACTCGCCCTCGAGGATAAGGTTCGTAAGATTAAGCTCAAGGGTGTCAAGGACATCATTCGGGCGAACATTCAGGGTCCAACTAAGGATACTGGAGAGTACTACATCTCGACGATTGGAAGTAATCTTTCCAAGGTCAGCGAGTTCCAAGGCGTCGATCGCTCTCGAACTTATACAAACAATATCATGGAGATTGTGAAGTACCTTGGAATTGAGGCTGCGCGTCAATCGATTATCAATGAGATGTCTATGACTCTCGAAGGTGCCGGTCTAGATGTCGACGTTCGTCATCTCCTCACAGTTGCCGATGTGATGACATCTGAAGGGGAGGTCCGTGCGATTGGACGACACGGTGTGTCTGGAAACAAGCACAGTATCCTTGCACGAGCTGCTTTCGAAGTCACCGTTAATCACCTGCTTAATGCAGGTGTTCGCGGAGAGCGCGATGATTTGACAGGTGTAGCCGAGAATATCATTGTCGGCCAGCCAGTAGCTCTTGGTACTGGAAGTGTGGAACTGTTCTACGTCCCTAATGAGGAGTGAATATCGCGCACCATGAGAAGCCAAAAGGCAGAGAATGGAGATGAATGAGATGGATTTAGCAAGACAACTGAAGAATGCGATTTCGAGCGGGAACCTCCTGTTCGGTCAGAGACAGACAATGAGTGCATGCAACTCGAGCGACGCTCGAATGGTAATCCTCGCAGCGAACTGCCCTATGGGATACGTCGAGGATTTGCTCAGTCGCCACCCTGATGTGCCGATGCATCAGGTTGCGTTGGTAAATCGTGAACTCGGTGCGGCTTGCGGGAAACCGTTCGCTGTTAGCGCCCTAACCGTCGTTGACGCTGGTGATTCGGATTTGCTAACACTTCGTCCGAATGTCGAGGGATAACCCCCAGTAACCAATCGCTTGATGGTCCTCGAGCCACTGACGGCTCCCGATGGAGGAACTTATCACGGGTATCCTTCGACATCGGGGCGCTCGATTAGACCCTACACCTGACCTTCTTGGCACAGCTTCAATTCGTCCATTGGGAAGAATTTCAGAACCACCAATTGGATTGCGAAATGGTCCAGCCCGTCTACACACAATGATTTGGCATGCTCCTGATGGTTGGACTGTCTTAGATCGGGTCGAACTAGATCGTTGGATTATCGACGCACCATTAGGGGAACACTGGCTCATCTCGGAGCGGCCCTTGGCGAAGAGCCTCATCCCACCTGAGCGAGATGGATTACAAACAGAGATTTGGGGTCCTGAAGAATTAGCCTCTTGGATTGGTGAAGCAGTCCTATCTGGTGAAATCAAGACCTCACTTGGTTTCCAAGATGTCGAAAACAAATCAGTCCCACAAGAAGTCGAGGAGATCCGCCTTGAATCTGCTTGGTTTAACACACTACATACAGAGGTTGCTACATTCCAGCCAATAATCGATCTTGAGGTCTGGCTTGAAAGGAATCCACTGAAAGGAGTGCGGCCGACTGCCGTTTTGGTGGAGGGTCGTGTGTGGAGTGTTCAAGGCATCCTCCGTGGCCCAGATGATTCCACTGAACGTTCATGGTGGAGTGTCCTCGAAGTTCCACAGTTTGCTTCATTCAGGATTATTGAGGATCCAGTATTCCTGAACCACCGCCCACGCTTGCGAATCCTTCCATCTCCAGGGTGGATGGAGGAAGCCATAGTTCGGCAGAACATCGAGCGGGTGACGGAAACTCGTCGCCCTTATTCCCCGAGGGAGGATGTATCTGTTCGAATTCAAGGCAGATGGAAACTCGATCCATCTTCGGCTGAGATTGAGTTCGGAATGGTCTTGATTCCGGCGTGGGTCCTTGAGTCACCCTCAGCAGGAACCGATTTACTTGATGCTACAACGGGAAATCTCCACCCTCTTCCTTCTGGAATCAGGTGAGGACTTCAAGCAGCCGGTCTTGTTCTGCTGCTCGGCGCAGTTCCAATGCGATACGTCTCCCGGTACTCATCGGGCGGCGCCAGAGTGAATTCCCGTAGGGGTGGCCCACATTGACGTGGACATTGGTGCCCCCGCCTACTCGTGGAGCGACATCGTAGATGTGGAAATTCATGTCTTTGTCGATGCAGGTCTGGAGGCAGAATGGGCCTATCACACCTGGGTCATAGTGTTCTTTGCTAGCTTTGACAAACTTCTCACCTAGTTCGAATGCACCCTCAAGAAGGGATTCACGAATTGTTGCGGTGTTGTGCCCTACTACTGTCATCTCAGGAATTTGTTGGTGGGCAGGCATTGTCATTTGTTGAGGTGCTGGGAGTCGTACATGTCCATCGAGACTACTCTCAAAGCGCCAGTCGACGCCAAGTAACTCAAGTTGTGGCATCTCCTCTTCCAGAGGGCTATAGAAGAAGTTCAGATTGAAAACAGGCCCAATGACATATCGTTCGATTCTAGCAGTCTTGAGGCTCTCTTCATCGATAACACCCTGTGCAAGTAGATCGCTTGACTTCTCTACATATTCTTCGTAAGATGCACAGGTGAAGAATCCACGTTCGAGTTTCTTCTGCGCATGGTGTAGTTTCACGATAACGAGGCAATCGATATCTTGGGGATCTTCAATTGCTTCAGGGTAAGGGAGGCCTGCCTTCTCAAGCAGCCAGTAGTAATCGAACTCTTCTGTCCGCTCTTCCATACGAAGCATCGATCGTGTTCCAAACATTGGTACACGGAAGTCATTCTCGATACGGTCGATTCCGCAGTATGATGTGAATGCGCGGTTTGGGATGAAAATCATGTTCCTATCTCGCATCCCTTGTTGGAATTCAGGGTCGATTATCCCATCGAAGCGATCAAGCACTACGGTCTTATCCACCATGCCGCGTCGAACACGTCCTGAACTACTTCGTTGAGTACGGAAGTATTCAGAGTATATTCGCTCCCTTCCTTTTTGGCAGTAAGCAACAGTGGGAAATCCCTCTTCGATTGCTCCATCGCAGAGATCGAGAGCGCTGTGACTTGCAGTCATCCCAATTCGGAGTTTGAGTTGGTCATAATCCTCGAGTATGGTCTTAATCTCGGATTGTTCAATCATGGAATCACTTCAGTTGTTTCTTTGGAATGCCATTAGGTCATCAAGGCCCAAGGTTTCTCCGGACATCAGGAGGTCCATTAGGTCACGAGCTTCGACACTTGCAGTTCCAGAATTGGATTCATCATCAGTAGATGTGTTGATGATGCCGTCGATTGATTGCATAACTCGCATCCCAACGACGAATCTTCGATGATGGGTGTCTGCAATACGGCGAAACCCCTCTACCTTTCGATGAGCCTCAGTATGCTTCTCCCGGAGGCCGTGTACCTCTTTGCGGATTTCTTGCATTAGTTCGTGTGCAGCCTGAGCGGTGCTTGCAGCTGCATCTACGGCTGCGTGAGCCTCTTCTTCAGCAGCCTTGGCCGCGTTCAATCGAGCCTGTAGTTCAGGGAATTCGCTCGACGCCGCAGGGGCGGCTTTTGCTTCCTTCAATTGACGGCGAAGTTCAACCGCTCGCTCGTTGAACTTCTTTTCTGAAATCCTGCCTTGCATGAATTTCATTTCAAGTTCGTTGATCTCCTCTCGGACACTGCGGGAACTACGTGCCTTTCTTCGATCTTGTGGAATATCTCCCTGTGCGCTCCGGAGTGCGAAGAATTCCTCCTTGATTACTTTGTATTCATCTACCCGCTGTGAGCGTGTGTCCTTTAGGCTGCGAACCTTCTGATTCTCGATATCTCGGATTGTCTGCTGGCGATCCACTTCATCCATGAGTTGGCGCAGGGTCCCCTGGACGCCTCTTCGTGTATCAATCCAAGATTTGACATGCTCATTTTGTCGATTCCGTTCTTCACGAGCGGAAGTAGTCTTCTTTTCCACGACTCCCTTCATCTTGCTGAGGGTATCTTTCATGGAATCGCCTCTAGCCCACGGGGACAGTACACCTTGACCAACGGACCGTGGGATATAAGCAAAACGCAATCGTAATCGCTGACTGCTCCACGGTGGATGAAGAAGAGTTATGACATCGGTTCGTCTGAACCGTATTGGTGGGTAGACATGTTTCTCTCAGGAATCGCAGGCATGAATCGAGTGATGGAGCGTGACGTCGCTGCTCCTTATCTGACACTGGTCACTGGTCCTCCTGGCTCGATGAAGTCGAGTTTTTGCATGACCATGATTACGAACCATCTGGCAAATCAGGGTGGTTTCGGACTTTATTGCACAGTGGAAGAAACGGTCCCAAGCTTGACTAGGGCTACACAATCCCTTGGAATCCGCCTTCCTCCGAATCTCCAGATTACCGACTTCACTGAACTTCGAAAGGACAATCAGAACATGGACTATCTCAAGTTCACGAGGAAGATGATTGAGCACTTCAAGCAGAAGGAAGGAAGTAACTTCCGTGTCTTTGTACTCGATTCTCTCGGTGCAATATACAGCCTCACTACTGTGAATGAGGAGATGAGAAAGAAAATGTTTGACTTTTTCGACTTCCTCCGTACACAGGGGCTCTATACTTTCATCATCACAGAGCGTTATTCAGGTCAGCAAGCGGAACTGGAAGGTAACGAGGGTTTCCTTGCTGATGCAATTCTCAATATGGGTCTTGATCTTCGTAATGGGCAGATTGTTCGGACGTTGCAGGTCGAGAAGATGCGTCACATTCGCCATAGTATGGAGAAGCAGGCAATCCAAGTGGGCCAAACAGGTCTCGAGATTATTGGGCCGTTGTTCGACTGAACTCGCTTGCCAGAAGAGGATTCATTCTGTCTGCAACTTCTGAAGCCACTGAGCGAAGTGTTCCATGTTCGCGTGAATCAACCCCTGATACAATTAGTACATGATTATCATTGACTCGTACTAGAACAGTAATCCCTTGATCAGCGAGCATACTCATTCGAGTCAATCGTGCTCCATCGAGGTGTTCTTCTGCTCTAGCCATGGCACTTTCTACGAGTGCTGCAGCGACTTCAGGAGTGGCCAGAATGCCAGGTCTAGTCCTTACCGGGACTCCATCGTTCCCGACCAATGTACACCAACTGACTTCTGCTCGCTCGATGAGGTCGTCCATCAAGCGGTCGAGCATGGAGTAAAACCAGCACTTCGGGATTTAATTGCATGGTTTCGATGAATCTACGGGTCCAGACATGAGGACGCCGAGGCCATCTGGATAATACCCTTTGAGCCATCCAATAGGTCGAAGTCCAAACCGCCTGTAGAATCGAATAGCGCCATTGTTATTGGCTCGTACTTCAAGAGTAATTCTGGTAAGTCCAGCCGCTCTCACATATTCGTTTAGCACTGACCAGCATTGAGTTCCGAATCCCATTGATTGATGCAGTGGATCTACACCGAATCCGATTACACGAGCAGCATCGGATTCCGATATAATCCAAATTAAGCAACATATGATTTTGCCTTCATTCCTCGTGACAATCGCTCCACCATGATCTATCGGGTACATTAGGACACGATCAATAGTGAGTCGTTCTCCAGTGGTTCTATGGAGTAGGTTGGTAATCTGCTCCGCATCTGGAATAGTTAGGGGCGAGGTTAGATTCTCCCATTCAGATTGTGGCATTCAGGCGCCCCTCTGGTCGCGTTCCCGGCCGATGTTTGTTTCGCGAGGGCGGCTTCGAGATGTTCCTGATCTTCGATTCCGTTTCCTCTTCCGCTTCTCGCCCTGAGCGGTATCCTTCACTTCGACCTTACCAATCTCGGACAATCCTCCTGACGCGAGTAGAGTATCTAGATCGGAGATTGAAAGTGTCCCTCCACTGGCAGCCTTCTCCTTTACCTCATCAGGGTCGATGTATTCGGCCCCCCTGCCACTCTCGCGTATTTTGAGGAAGGCTTGGAGGCGCCCCCTCTCCCGCATGAGTTTTCCTCGATCGGATCGACATTCGCGATGCATCTTGTCAATCTCTTCAATTCGTGAAGAGATTCGACGGACTTCAGGCCAACCAACGTCGTCTTCCTCAATCCTAGGAGTGGATTCAGCGACATTTTTCTTCCGTTCTTTCCCCTTTGCATCAATTTCTTCGAACTGCTTCATGATGGAACGTATTCCTTCTATCGCAGCAATCATGCGTTTGTGAGCCTCCATTG
>DAYJ01000087.1:15106-27188 GCA_002506875.1 Euryarchaeota archaeon UBA40
TCGTTGAGATCGTTCATCATCGTAGTGAGAAGCCGATGTCTGTGCTTGAGAGAATCGATAATTTGATCGAGAACAGGGGGTACTCTTTGATTCGCCTCATCACGAAACTTCTGTGCTTCTTGACGTTGATTTTGGAAGGTAGAGAGTTGCTTCCTGAGTGCTCGCTTTTCATCAGAATCTTCGCGCCCTTTCTTGAGGGATTCACGTAGGCTAGTCACGATTTCAATCAATTGCCTCCGCTCATTCCTGAGTGATTCTGACTGGGCCTCTGTACTCCGAATATCACTCTGTATCTCACGAAGCATCTCTTCGATTCGGTGTAGGGGTAGATTCTCAAGGTCTTTGAATAGGTCTGAGCGCTTCTTGTCGGATCCACTACTGGATCGTCCTCCTCGGCGCTTACCTCGGTTCCCAGAGCGACGTCTATCACTCATTCTTCCTCCACCTCCTCTGCCTTTTTCCGATTCCGCTTATTCCGTCGTTTACCAGCTGCAGAAATATTCCCATCTCGAATGCGCTGAGCCTTTTCACCAAGATTGTGGATGTGGAATTTCGGATCCTTAAGCATTGGATTAGGTTCGATTTCTCCGATGCCTTCTTCCTTCCTCCTTGTCCAGTAAGAAATGGCTTGATCGGATTCAGCCATTAGGCGTCCAGCAGCTTCTAATTGGGTCTTGGAATCACGAAGGTCTTTCCGAGTCTGGTTGAATGTCTTCCTCGAAGAAACGGATTTCTCAAGAGTTTGAATCATATCCTGATGGGCTTTATTTCCACTTTGATAGAGGCGTGACATGTCCCTTCGTGCTTGTACATATGCTGCAAGTTCAGGGTTCGCCTGCTTTCTCTCCTCTAGCCAATCGTCGTTTCTACGGATGAGTCGGCGCCGTTCTTCGAGGAGTTTACGCTCCTCTACATGGTCTAGAGCGGATGTTTGGATACGGTCGTCGATTGAGTCCAACTCTGAAAGTAATTTGTCTTTCTTCCAACGTGGGTCTAAACTCTTCATCTGACCTGTCTTTGCCAACTCCTCCTGGAGTTTCTCTACCTTGATTCGGAGTTCTTTGGCTTCAGAATGGGCCTCATCCCGTTCCATTCTGAAGCGATTTATCTCATCCATTTTCTTCAGGTACTTTGGCTTGAGTGTATCATATGCGTTCTGCATTTGATCCCGAGTCTCCTCAAGGCCTTGAATCATGTATGGGAGTTGATCTTTTAGAAGTCGACGCCGTGTCAATAATAGGTCGATGACCCCCTCCGGGGACACATTTACCAGTTCCTCGGCGGACATCTCGATGTCGACCAACTGTAAGGGGTGGATAAAGCCAACCGTTGACAATCTTGAATCAGGAACCCCTATGGTTCACGGGCGTGGAGACTGGGTGTATGGGAGCGAAACGTTGGGTCAATATCGTCCTCATTATTCTCTTTGTTCCCCTTCTTTCTCAATCTGTAAACGCAGATTCAGGTGCATCTCTTTCGATGGCAGGGTCCCGTGGCGCCACATTTGTGGGGGATCCTCCGCATGTCGGAGATTCCGTCGATCTATCTGTCCTTGTGCACAATGATGGCGACACAGTTGGTAATGCCTACATGGTTGCAATCATCGGAGGTGTCGAGACTACGGGCCCGGTTATTGAAATCGGTCCGGGTTCAAGTCGAGAGGTTTCATCTTCATTCAGCCCCATCACGAATGGAAGTCTCGATGTAGCGTGGTCCATTGAATCAAATGATTCTGTTATCAGTACGAATCTATCTGGAAATTCGCCTCTTCTCGTTTCACCTGCACAGGAACTAACACTCTCCGAACCACTCTATACTTGGACCGTTGAGGATGGATTAAGAGTCACATTTGAGACAACCCTCGATTCAGGGAGGAACCGTAGTGTCCTCTTAGTGGTGGATGGTACTAAGTCTAGTCAAACGATTCAACTCCAAGAACACGCCCTTATGTTATCTCCAGGGTCTAGGATGCACGAGTTGGTCCTTGGGTCGCCAGATATCAGCGGCTTACAGATTGAAGTTCGCCCTGATGGTTGGTCCGCCCCACAGCCGGCGATTGTATCAGTCAGTACATCTGCTCCCGTAATTGATGCGAGTATTGCCGTGAATGGAGCTACACCTGTCCTCCCTTCTGCAGGAGATGTCGTTGTCATCGGCGTCAAAGTGGATAATACTGGTACTGACGTAATCGCTGATGCTCGCCTGCGCCTCATTGACGCCGCGACAGGTTATGTTCTTGCAGATCAGATCCTCACCGATATGGGTGGGGGTACATCGAATGAATTTGATGCCACAATATCGCCTTGGCCAAGTGGGAATCCAGTGGTTATTCGGGCAGTGGTTACCGCAGAAGACCTCTCGATTGAGAATACTCTCTCAATCGAATCTGCAGTAACTGTTGAGGACGTCGCAGGTATATCGGTCCCTTGGGTCCCGATTGGAGTTGGCATAGTAGTCGGCCTCATTCTATCCTTTGCGGCTCGTTCAGCATTCAAAGAAAGAAACTCATCTATTGGTATGGATAAGTCATCAAAGCGTGTTGTTGAAAGAAAAGATGTGCCGGATGACGATCGCAAACGCGAGGTTGAGTGCCCTGAATGCAACCGTTCACTGTTGATCCCGTGGGCCTACGATGGTAGGGCGCGCTGTGCTCCTCCTTGTTCAACAGAATTCACAGTACCTTCTCCCCCTCTCGAAAATGCAGTCGAAGAAGTCATGAAGGACGTTTTGACGGAGCCCGAAGATCCGTTAAGCGATGACATTGATTTGATTAAGCAAGATGAACCTGAGAAATTGTTCTCAATGAGTGCCACCGACCTCTTGGATTGCCCATCTTGTTCCCAGACTCTCAAGGCCGGTCTAGAATTGCGTCCGGTATTGATACGATGTCCTGCATGTAAGACAGAGTTCGAAGCAAGGGAGGGGTGAGAGATGGAAGGTGCAACTGAGTTTGAGGAGATGTACATTAAACGCATCTTTGAGGAACATTGTAGGGAACCAGGTGAGATTGTCCGAACCAGCCAGTTAGCGGAGAGAATGAGTGTCAGCTCAGCTTCCGTAACTGAGATGATTCAACGTCTTGCAGCGAGAGATTTGGTCACCTACGTCCCTTACAAGGGCTGTCGCCTTACTCCGAGTGGTTTTCATTATGGGGCTCTCGTCAAGCGCCGTCAACTTTTGATTGAGATTCTCTTACATGATGTTCTAAAAATTGAGGAAGGAGTAGAGGAGATTGCATGCAAGATGGAGCATGCGGTCGACGAGGTTGTCGAGCAGGCGCTTGAACAGTTATTCGACTACCCCTCAGAGACCTTTGATGGTCGCCGTATCCCAGATGTGGGTCGAGTTAATCCTAGTCAAGATTGAGATTAATGATAGCCCTACAGGCGTCGTTGATTCAGAGAGGATAGTGCTGAAAACGAAATTGTCTCCTAAACTCCGCACGAATCTTCATGTCCATGAGGCGAACAATGAGTTTCATGACGGACGATGGTACCGATGCCTCTTCGGGTGAAGAGTCGGAATCTGAGGCTCCAGTCGAGGATGTTGAATCCGGCGAACTTCCGTCACCCAGTGACCTTGATGCCACGTTCGTGGAGGGTCAAGAGCAGAAAAGTGAGGGCCATGAAGATGAAGAGGTTGCTTCCTCGGAACCGGTTGGTGATGATTCAGATACTCCGGTGGATATGGTTGCATCGGCAGAATCGCTCAATCGTTCGATTGAATCTGTCAGATTGGCCGAGATGAAGTGGCTTGCAATCGATGAGAGGTTCCTCTCATCCGGCCTTCGTTTACTCCACTTGCTCCCCATTCTTGCTGCATTATTAGTTGCTCTTTCCCGTACTTTCCGAGATCAATCCCCAAATTGGTGGGTTGATTTTGTTCAAGGTGACTCTAGTAATATCTGGTCATTTGGTTTGATCCTCACTCTTTTCGGCATCGTTGTATTATGTACCTACTTGATTGCACTCTTTGTGACAATTCGAAGAATTCGTCTTACGATACAGAATGTGAAACGTGAATCAGATCTTCAGGAACTTGATGGGCGTGATTTCCGATCAGTTCACGGCCATTCTTCGCTGACATCCAGAATCAACCTCGTTCTTGGGCAACATGTTTTGACAGCTGCCTTGATTCTGCTTTCTGTGATTCTCATGTTGGCGTCGATTGTTCTCCAAACCGTCAGTAACGATTTGAATATCCAGGCTGAATTGATGACAATGGGTGCGGCTGCCCTATTAATCGGGTATGGGATTCACCTTGTGAATTTGAAGGACACATTCAGTACCGTGAAGCCTCACGGTCTATTGCGAATTTACGACCCTCCTGTCCACCCTGCTCTTCTTACTCATCCGTTCCGTGATGTCGTAGGTACTCATCTTGACCCCTTACTTGCAGCAAAAGTATCTGGCTTCATTCATGATTTGGAGGGCAATCTAATAGATGGGACTCAGACGGAAGAAGGTGTCCAAGATCGAGTCCTACACCTCCTCTATCTTGAGCAACATTGTGGCCTAAAGCGGGCTGATATGAAGGCCGCTTTGGGAGATATTCTCGATGAAGAAGGGGTTTCTAGAGTTCTTAGCGAGGACTGGGATGAGACTTGGCGCTCTCTCATTACGCATTCTCGTGACCGAATTCGCCCGTATTTCCGCCTCCATGATCGCCTATTGCACAATGCCGTTGACATCAGTGAGGGTAAGCGCCCTCCAGGTGGGCTTTGGTTCGACATAGATATCGAGAATCTCATTGAGGGAGAGGCGCACTTGTTCACCTTCGTCCATAATGGGACGACAGAAGAACAGGAACTTGTGGTAAGGATTCAGACACCCGACTTTAGCCCTAAGGAGACGCATTACAGTGTCCGCCTTCCTACAGGGAGTATGGAGACCCTGATGGGACTTGAGAGTACGGCTGAAGTTAAATCAGCGATGGGGGAGATGTTCAATGATTCAAAGATCATTTGGCAGACACTAATACCCCGGGCTTCTGGTGAATCTACAGTTACAGTACGCTTGGAGGACAAGGATGGCAATCTTCTATCGGGCAAGGTCGCCACCGTTCAGGTACAGCCGGATATGCTCAGGCGTCTACGTTGGTGGACGGGATTGACCTCGATGTTGACAGGAACCGCTGCTGTGTTGTGGCTTCTGATTCTCCCGATTCTCGGTTTTATTGGTGGATTTTGATTCTCAATCTCACCCAACGCCTTGAAAACCCCTTGACATGTCGCCGTAGTCATGAGCGCCGAAGAGGATGTTGGAGACGACGACCTACATCAGCGCCTTCATGCGATGGAGACAAAACTACGTCGTCTCAAGCAGAGTCGTAATGGACATAGTGACAATGCTCGTTCCTATGCCGCTCAACGGAATGCAATTCAAGCACAAAGGAAGGAGTTGCAAGCCGATATTGACGAACGCCTTTCTGAGCAGAAGAAGGTCCGTGATAAGGGAAACATTCAGCGCACAAGGCGTGACGGTATCCAAGAACAAATTCGCATTCTAATTGATCGGTCAAAAGCCGGTCGCAATCATCACAACAAGGCGAAGTCAAAAGTTGTCCAACTTGCCGAGACAGTGGGCGATATTGAGCGTATTAGCCTTAGGATTGAGACGGATGGAACACTCAGTCTTGAAGCTGAAAACAAGATGGTCAAGAAACTCAAGGATCTTGAGGCGAAGAGGCAGGAACTTCTTCCGGATGTCGAGGAGGATGCGCGCATTACTGTTGACCTCGAAGATATTGAAGGTTCAATCCAGACATTGCGAGCGGAAGCAGATGCAGCTCACCAGGCATTTGTAGATGCAATGAACACTGCAGATGAGATGTGGGAGGCCCTAAAGGAACGTTTTGAGGAACGCGATCAGCTTTCAGCTGAAGCGGATCGTCATCATCAGGCAATGCTTGAGGAGCGTAAGAAGGCTGACGAGTTCCATGAGCAGTTATCTGCATTACTTGACGAGGTCAATGAGATTCGTGATGAATTGAATCAGCAACGCCTTGAGGCGGAGAAGTGGATTACAGATCACAACGAGTCAGTTCGAAAAGCACGTAAGACTCCGGATAAAGACAAGGACCTTGCCGAATCACTCACTGATATGTTGCTTTCTGGCGGCAGTGTCACTTTGGGTGGCACTCGTCCTGATGAGGGGCAATCCCTCTCTAATCGTGGAAAGAAGCGACGTAGGCGTTCAGCAGGCGGCGGCCGGCGGACTGGTAACTAACTTTCCATACTCCTTATTTTGAGGTGAATGATGGTTGTCTCAGGATATCCTGTTATGCGTATGCTACAAATAGGGTGATGGGGGGGCGTTGCTTCAATGGCAGCCGATCATGCGGAGCGGAGTTACGACCGTTCTTGGGATGAGATTGAGGATATGCTCGATTTGGCGAATGAGCGTGCAATTGAGTGGAGATCTTGGTTCGAGGAATGCAAGAATAATGGTGATCGTGAAGGTATGAAGGAGGCCGCACGGAATTACAAAGCGCTGGAAGGCGTCGTTAAGACGCTTAAGTGGGTACTCGGTGAGAGGGGTGTAGATCATCCCTTGGACTGATTACCAGCCACGCTTCTCCATATGTACATCCAAGGTCTCAATCTCTAGGCCTGGCATCGCTTCGCCAATCATCTGGCAAGCTTCAGCCACCTTTCTTGCGTCTGCATGGTGGTGTGCTGCTAGCACTATGGCTTCTGCAGTACGTTCAGGATCAGAGGACTTGAAGATCCCAGAACCTACGAAGATCCCATCCATGCCATGGCGCATCATCAGTGCCGCATCGGCGGGAGTCGCAATCCCTCCTGCGGAGAAGGTCACGACAGGTAAGCGCTGATTTCGAGCAATCAACTCCAGTACATGATCAACTTCCGCCTTGACTTCATCAAAGGTTCCAAAGGGTGTATTTCCAAGAGTTAAGTCATGTATAAACGAATTCTTCTCTATTCGATGAAACGGCTGCATAATCGCTTCAGAAACTGCCTCAATCGAACCTGGTTCACGTGAGATATGGGCCATTTCAGCATTCAGTAAGCGTGCATGCTGTACGGCAGATACGACATTCCCAGTGCCAGCTTCGCCTTTGGTACGCATCATAGCAGCCCCTTCGACGATGCGACGCACAGCTTCTCCCATGTTTGTACAACCGCAGACAAATGGGACTGTGAAGTCGCTCTTTGGAATGTGAAAGAAAGGATCCGCAGGAGTGAGTACCTCGGATTCATCAATCATGTCGACACCGAGACTTTCCAGCACTCGTGCTTCATCTTCATGGCCAATACGCGCCTTCGCCATTACAGGAATCGAAGTTGTCTCGATAATCTCCTGAATCATATCCGGATGGCTCATGCGTGCAACTCCTCCTGTTGCTCGAATGTCAGCCGGAACGCGCTCAAGTGCCATCACTGCGGTTGCACCTGCCGCTTCTGCGATGTGAGCCTCTTCTGGTGTGACGACATCCATGATGACGCCTCCTTCCTGCATTTGGGCGAACCCTCGTTTGATGAGTTCGGTTCCATGGGTGAGTGTTGAGATGTCGACCATGTGGAACCCTCTAGTCACCTAATGATGAATGTTGAGTTCACTCCATAGAGTGATATTATCGAATAATCAATTGTCAGCAAGGACTGGAGAGTCCCCTGTGGCAACATCTAGTTCAGGAGATTCTTCTTCATTCCGATTAATCCATCCTTCTTCCTCATCCGGGATATCAGCATCAGCATAGATGGCATCTACGGGACATTCTGAGACGCAAGCTGCACAATCGATACACTCATCTGGATCGATTACAAGGTAATTTTCACTCTCTCGAAAGGCATCTACAGGACAAACTGCAACACAATCTTGGTATTTGTGGTCAACGCACGCACTCGTGACTACATGGGGCATACCTTGTCGTTGGATATTTGGCATTTAATACCTTGTCAACGTTTATATAGTTTAGGCTAGCCTAAACTACCAAAAATAGAACTCAGTATGTCGTTTAAGCCGTTTTTTTCTATATTTCATTCAATTTGGTTATTTCATGGCTTATTCTGTGCTTATTGCACTGTGACCCCAATTGTTACGTAGGGCTTGGTCATATGCTCGTTGTAGTACATTTTTTGTTACCTCTAGCACATCTTGGCCGGGGTATACTTCGATTTTGAACTCTCCTTTGATACATGGTAGCCTGCGTCTAGGGTCAGTAATTTTCACGATGCCGCAGCAAAGGTCAGCGAGACTCAATCTAAGGTGGAAGACGTTGTTTTCATCGATGCGTAAGGATACATCTTCATCCATGAGTCCACGAAGTGCTTTGGCACCCATCCTTGCTAGTGATTCACGACTTTTGGATTTCTTCCGTGTTCTACGCTCAAATTCTACTTGTGGGGATCCATGCCAGGATCGGCCGACATCTTCCTTTGATTCTAGTCCATCTCCTGTCAGATTATCAAGTGCCTGTCGGACGATTTTAGTGTCATCAAGTCCGCTACTGTGTACTCTCCAAACGACGCTTAGTACTCCCATGTCTACGTCTCAGAGTGGACGGGATATCACCTTGACCGATGAGAGATGGGCTGGTATGCGTTTTTTCCACTCATAGGGCTGTGTTCATATATTCGGGGCAGGTCGCCGACGGTGCAGACGGGTATCCCCCGGACTTAATTGGAGAATTTCACATGGCGGCGAAGAGTGCGAAGGCCCGTACGGCGGCCCGTAAGCAGAGGGATAAGTGGAAGGCTAAGCGATGGTATACCATCCGTGCTCCGAGATCTCCTCATAGCTTCAAGGTCATCGGAGAGACCCTTGCTGAGGCCCCGGAGAATGTTATCGGCCGTGTTTACGAGATTACCCAGAACGAACTAGATGGTGATTTTACCCGCATGCATGTCAAACTTCGCTTCCGTGTCAATGAGACGCTGAGCCAAGATGCTCTTACAGAATTCATTGGTCATGAAGTTCAGCGTGATCATTTTCGCAGGCAGATTCGTAGAAACCGTGGTAAGGTGGATTTAGTCGTCGACGTTGTGACCGAGGATGGTTACTTCGTACGATACAAGATGGTTATGATTTCATCTCGCAGAATCAAGTCGAGTCAGGCTACCGGCATGCGCAACGCTGCAACTGACTTACTCTATACTCGTGCGGCGGCCACTACGTGGCTCAAGATGCAAGAATCTCTTCTTGATGGAACTCTTGAAAACGAAGTCAAGGACATTTGCTCACCAATTCACAAGGTTCGCACGGTTTTGTTCCATAAGTCCGAATTGCGCCAGTCCGGTGTCGTGTTTGAAGACGGTCCAACTTTAGATGAGATTCACGCCCAGGAGGCACGTGATAAGGCGGCAGCAAAGGTAGAGGATACAGAGGCTACCGATGTACTTGCTGCTGCTGAAGCTGGTGAGGCAATCAGCGAACTTGTGGATGACTCCAATGACGGAGAGGCGGACACTCCCGCAGATGACTCTTCTAGTGAAGAGCCAGTCGAGGCGGTTTCGGATGAAGAAGCTCCTGCCGATGATTCCGATTCCACTGATGTGGACTATGAGTCCATGAAAGTTCCAGAACTGAAGGCTCTTCTGAAGGAGGCTGGTAAGCCTGTTTCCGGAAAGAAGGCCGAGCTCATCGAGCGACTGAAGGAATGATCCAATGGCCCGCATTGCGGTGCTCTGTGGCACGGGTATGGATGCTCTAGCGGATTCTATCCCTTCTTCAATTACGATATCTGGTCGTGAGTCCTTACGGGTTGACAGCCCTTGGGGTGAGGTGCCAGCCTACCTTCTTAGAATCTCAATGGAAGACAGTACCTCTCACGAGATTGCAATGATTCAGCGTCATCATGGTGAAGGTGTTGTAACTCCTCCACACCGGATTGAGCATCGAGCAAATGTCCATGCTTCTCTTTCATTTGAGCCAGATGTTGTAGTGAGTATCAACTCGGTTGGGTCTATGCGGCCAGATTTACCTCCCGGGCATATTGCACTAGCGAAGCACACTCTCGATCTCACTGGACGTGTATGGACCTTCCACGATGACAGTGCTACTCATGCGGATATGACTGATCACTTTGATTCTGAACTCTCGAACATCGTTGCTACTTCTCTGAAGGAGAGTCAAGAACTCGTGCCTCATGTCATTGTTGCTCAGATGACTGGACCACAATTTGAGACTCCTGCTGAGATTAATGCTCTGATGAATATGGGAGCGGATGTTGTGGGGATGACTCTTGCCGCTGAGGCAAAACTTCTCGCAGAATGTGATTGCCGACATGTCGGCCTAAGTGTCTCATCGAACTGGGCGGCTGGCCAGACGCCAGGAGATTCAACGGCAGAGATTGATCACTACGCTGTTGAGGGTTTGGCATCTACTGTTCATGGTCGACTCTGGTCTGCTCTTATCTCTTGTATTTCAGAATTCAATTAATTCAATTTTCTTTCGTTATACTCGATATAATCGATAATCATCAATTTCAACCGTCATACTTCCAATGATTGAAATCGTAGATTTGGTCGAACTGTGATATGATGCAGGTCAACCATGCGGTAATCGCAGTATCTATTGCACTGAACATCGTCCTTGCAGGTGTCCTTTATTCCATCATTTCTAGTGAGGAATCCCCTGATCCTGAAATTGTATTCTTCGAACGCTTAGATGAGAATTTAGTGGAATTCGATCGCGAAGACACGATTCGACTTGCTACTTTCAATATCCGGACATTTGGTGTAACAAAGATGGGTAAGGCGGAGGTCGTCACAGAATTAGTTGAGATTTTCGATCGCTATGATATGGTGACAGTTCAAGAAATCAAAGATATCAACCAAGAAGTTCCTTACCGATTCTTGGATGAATTAAGAAATGGTTCATCCAATGAGTGGGAAATGTTGTTGTCAGAACGTAGTGGTCAACAAGAGGACGATATTGGTGGCCAGGAGCAATATGCAGTATACTATCGTAATTCCAGTGTCCGTCCATTGAATGATTCTAGACTTCATAATGACAGTATGTTGGACGAATTTTATCGAGAGCCATTCTTGACCGAGTTCTCGGTCCTAACTAAGGATGGTGAGATTTCCAATCTCTCATTTCTCATGATTTCTATACACACCTCTCCAGGGGTTGCCGTCGATGAGCTTCATTCTTTGTCGAATCTGACTATGGATTTACCCGAATCCGATAGATTAGTGATTATTGGAGATATGAATGCAGATTGCAACTATGCATCATTGTACGAATTAGATGACCTATCCATCAGAAATTCGAATTTTACATGGGTTGTTCCAGATGACGCGGATACAACATTCTCTTCAACGAGATGTGCTTATGATCGAATAATCTTGGATGAACAAATCTCGAGGTCGTATACTGGCTGGTGGGGGATTGATAGAAACATGAGTAGTTCAAACGTGTCTGATCACTTCCCCGTATGGGTGGAGTTTTTGCGTCCATCTCATGCATTGAATTAAAATTGAGATGGAACCATGGAAACGAATGTTTTGGTTACATCTGACAATGTTGAATACTTGATGGGAATGAAGTCAGAGACCATTGATATGGTGCTGACTTCTCCCCCGTATGATGCATTAAGGACATATGAAAAATCATCTTCTGTAGATCTGCATAGTTTGGGTAAAGAGTTGTTTCGTGTTCTGAAAGATGGTTCATTCTGTGTCATGGTAATCAATGATCAGACCAAAGATTACGGTAAGAGCCTGACTACTTTCAGAACTACAATTGATTGGTGTGACAATATCGGTTTCAAGTTGTTTGAATGTGTGATTTACAATCGTCAAGGTACAGAGGGCGCATGGTGGAAAGGAAGATTCAGAGTGGACCATGAATACGTCTTAATCTTCCTCAAGGGGGAGCGCCCTCGTTTTTTTGACAAGGAACCATTGAAGATTCCCTCCAAGCATGGTGGGAAAACAATGACTGGTGCAAACATCCGTAATTCAGATGGTACTCGTTCAGGCTCACGTCAAGTTCAGATTAACGAACTTAAGTGCCCAGGTACTGTGATGGATTTTGGTAATACTTGTGGGGGTGAGAGCCAGATCAAAAGTCAACACCCTGCAGTATTTCCTAATCGATTAGCGCTTGATATG
>DAYJ01000012.1 GCA_002506875.1 Euryarchaeota archaeon UBA40
CGAGCAAATTTGAATCCCTCATTAGTGCCCCATCCAGGGCCACTCCAACAAAAATGATCAGTTGCCAGAACTCGTTCTGCTCCATTTTTTTCTGCTTGAAACGAAAAGAAGCCGTCCCATGCCCCAATATCTAGCACCGATTTTCCTGAGAGATCCGCAGGAAGACATACTTGCTTTAGTTTCGATATAGAATCATCACGTCCAGGGGTAACCAACCCATCTTTGAGCGGGATGGAATGAAACCAATCAATTTCATTCATTCGTTGAATGACGGTGTCTTGACCACCCATGGACGTAGGCGGGAAGCAAACACATTTACCATTTACCTAAAAATATCTAGAAATTAAATGACCGAGCGGTTGAAGTCCCTTAAGCGCCCCCTTTGCTTCATGGTCGGACGGGACCCCACAGGGTGGAAGCCTACTGCCTTCCGAACACATACACTCGCAGAGATCTCCACCAATGGTGCTGATTTAGTGGGCGAGGCCGTTATTATTGCAGGTCATGCCGAAGCTGTGCGTGGTCGCGGAGGCGTATGTTTCCTAATGCTTCGAGACGGAACTGGATATTTGCAGGCCTTCCTGAAGAAAGATGGAATGGATGAGGAGACATTTCTCGCGGTGCAAAGCCTCTCTCGAGAATCTACGGTACAAATCACTGGTGAAGTCGCTCAAAAACGACCGCCGAAGGTCCCAGAAGGGTCCCCTGCTCCACCGCCCGAGTATGAAGTCGTAGCGAGTAGCGCACAAATTATGTCCGCGGCACAGACACCTCTACCGCTCGGTGTTACAGACAAGGTACACGTAGAACTGGACACGCGCCTAGATAACCGCCATCTCGATCTCCGCCGTAACCACATCAATGCGATGTTCCAACTACGCAGTAAGGTCCTAGCATACGGCCGGGAACACCTCCTCAAGGAAGGATTCCAAGAAATGAACTCCCCGAAGATTATTGCAAGTGCCTCAGAAGGTGGTACAAATCTCTTCCCAATGACCTACTTCGAAACACCTGCCTTCCTGTCCCAAAGCCCTCAACTGTACAAGCAGTTGGCAATCCTCGGCGGTCTAGAACGCGTATTCGAGATTGGGCCCGCATTCCGTGCCGAAGAGCACGATACCTACCGTCACCTGAACGAATTCATCTCATTCGACATAGAAATGGCCTGGGCGGATGACGAAGACGTCATGGGCGTCCAGGAACGTATGATTCATCATATCTGGTCATCCGTTGCCGAGAAGGATGGAAACCTGATTGATATTATCAACGAATGGCGCGAAGTACAGGAACCTCCGCTCAACCCAATCAGCGTTGATATACCCAGTATCCCCTTCCCACGAGTTTCGTATGACAAAGCGATTGAAATCATCCAATCCAAAGGTGGTGAAATCACATGGGGCGATGATATCAGCGCATCTGATGCGGACTTGATTGCAGAGGAGCATGCCGGATTCCACTTTATCCCACGATGGCCTATGGAGATGAAGCCATTCTACATCTATCATGATGAAACCGAGAAAGGTACAACTGGTGAGCAACTAAGTCGTGGTTTTGATCTCAACTATGGGCGAGATGAAATGACATCTGGCGGACAACGTGAGCATCGCGTAGACGTCCTAGAACTGAATCTCATCGACATGGGGCTTGACCCCACAGACTTCACATTCTACACCGATGGGTTCCGTTTCGGAGCACCGCCCCACGCGGGATGGGGGCTCGGCGTTGCCCGTCTTCTAATGGTTCTAACAGGAGCAGGTAACGTTCGAGAAGTCGTACTATTCCCTCGTGACCGATCAAGAGTCACACCCTGAAGATTCTAAAGGGCATAATTGCCCAAATTGACCGACGCATTGAATCGAGGAAGGCCTTCAGAGAGGTTGGGGCCCGTGGTCTAGGGGTTATGACGTCGCTCTTACAAAGCGAAGATCACCGGTTCAATTCCGGTCGGGCCCACTCCAAATATCGTCAATCATAGCATGGGTCATCCTCAAAAATAGGTGGCGACCCGAATGTATTGATGGGCGATCGCAATGCGACCCTAGCCTCGCGGCTTGCAAGGAAGCTCAAACTCCTTGGATGGACTGTGACAACAGCAGAGTCGTGTACGGGTGGTATGCTCACAAGCACTCTCACCGATATCAGTGGAGCAAGTACCTGGTTCCGTCAAGGATGGGTCACCTACTCGAACGAGGCGAAGATGAAGGAACTCAGTGTTGCACCTGAGAACTTCAAGGGAGATACTGTCCCAGGAGCTGTATCTTTTCCAGTAGCCTTCGGAATGGCACAAGGCGCCGTACAACGTTCAGGCGCAGATATCGGGATATCGATTACTGGAATTGCGGGACCAGGAGGAGGGACGGATACGAAGCCTGTCGGCCTCGCTTTTGTCTGTGCTTACAACCGTCAAGCCGATGCATTCCTCGTCCGCAGTACGAAAAATCAGGAAGGTGATCGCTCCACGAACAAGCAATTGTTTGTGTCCTTGGCTCTGGAGACTGCACTAAATCTGATTGAAGGACTTGAATCCGGCCATCTCTCGATGGACGTTCGCAAGGATACGGGGGACGATGAAGAATCTGATTCCGAGAAGACAATTCCGTTAGATGCAGGAGCTCTAGCAGCATTCGGACGCGTCCCAGGAATGGAGGATGCGTGGTTCGGAGAAGTACGATGGTCCGATGAGCAAGAAAGCGGAGTTACCGTGGTCGAGGAACTCAAGCGAAAGGAGCCAGAGGACATCTGGTCCGAGGAATGAGGGCCGCAATCCTCTTTGAGTGTCGCCAAGCCCCTGAAATTCCATGTCGGAGGAAACTTGGGAGGCAAAGTACGAGAGCCTCTGCCATGCTAGGCTCCCTCCTGCGCCAAGTGCCCGGGAGCGACTTGAATCCCTTGAATCGATTGTACCGATTCTAAGTGCCGCGATGACCGCGAATATACGCGGCCTGTTGACTGCAGATGTGTTGGATCAACTCATCGAGATTGCAGGTATCGATGAAGGACCCAAGAATATAGCTGAAGTCGCCCCTGTGCTTGACGCTTCAGCAGGTGCCAGAACTGTCGCACCCGTTGATGAATCACAGATTAAGCCCGCTGCAAGGCCCCATGGCCTACCTCATTTCGACCTCAGCCACTTCCCGATGGAAGCAAGGGACGTAGATATGGAACTGGAGGTTCACTTCGATATCACTGGCAATAGCGTAACAGAAGGTAGAATGTCAGATATCCTGTCCTGCTTCAATGACCGATTCGCCACAATCAGTCGAATGTTAATCGAATCGAGAACTCTCCCAAACAGGCCAACAAAAATCGGAGAGGTCATCAACAACAAAACACGATACAGAGAGGATGAATGTACGATTCTAGGAATCGTAGGAACTCCGGAGCACACCAAAAACGGACATCTAAGATTCCTTTTGGAGGATGAAGGTACTGAAATCCAATGTCTTCTCAAAAATAGGTTCGAAGATGATCCTAATCTACCGATTAATGCTGGGTTGATGCCAGACGATGTAATCGGAGTCACAGGAAGGCTAGCAGATCAACAACGTGGTAGGAAAGACCTATTCTTCGTAGAAGACATCCATCTGCCAACCTTCCGTCGTCACGATAAGGCCAGTGCACCTGCCGACCAAGCAATCTCCGTTGCCTTCCTATCAGATGTACATCTGGGGTCCAAGACATTCCTAAGTGCACAGTGGGAGAAGATGATTCACTGGTTCAACACTGACCCATTGGCGAAGACAATCCGCTATTTCGTGCTCAGTGGTGACGGCGTTGATGGCGTCGGCATCTACCCTAATCAGGAAAAGGAGTTGGCCATCCCAGACCTATTCAACCAATACAGTGGACTCGCTGAACTCCTTGAGCCATTACCCGACTGGGTAGATGTCATCCTACTACCTGGGAATCATGATGCTGTTCGCCCTGCTGAACCTCAACCTGCACTTGATCCTGAACTTCAACAGCATTACAACAACACAACCTTCGTTGGTAATCCGTGTGACTTCAGCCTCCACGGAGTACGCATCCTTTCGTATCATGGAAAGAGCATCGATGACTTCGTAGCGAAGATGCGCTCTGTATCCTATGACCGTCCAGAAGCAGCAATGCGTGCGATGATTGATCGACGACACCTCGCTCCCGCATGGGGTGGAAAAACGCCTCTCTCGCCAGAGCCAGAGGACAACCTTGTAATTCGAACTGTACCCGATATTTTCGTCACCGGCCACGTGCACGGACACCACGTCTCTGACCATAAGGGCGTGACACTGATTCACAGCAGCACCTGGCAGGACCAGACATCCTACCAACGGACACTCGGATTCCAGCCCAGACCAGCAATTCTCACAGTTGTGAATCTCCACACACATGAGACTGCTAGTATTCCGTTTGCGTAATTAGTCCTCATCCATGGTATCATCGAAGATCGCAAGGGTCTCAGCAAGAATCTCCTGTTCCGAACGTCGTGTTCGAATGATTGCACCCAATACGAGAAGCCCAACAATGAATGCAATAATGAGCACCATCTGTTGAGATAGAGCCTCTTCACTCCCACCAGAATCATCTCCACTTGAATCAGGATTTGTATCAGGTAATGGTGAAGATGCATCTTCTTCAGCGATCGTGAATTCAATACTCGACGTGTTGGAATTACCTGAGGCATCGATGGCTATAACCGTCACCACATAGGTTTCCAATGCAACAAGCTCAGGATCAGGGTTGATTGTAATGTCATGGTTCTTACGCAATGCTACGAGATCACCTGTGAAGGTCTGACCTCCAACCTCGATTGACTCAGTTGTCGCCTCGTCAGTATACCACGTAATGCGGAATGCCTTACCTCCAGGGATTATTTCGAGGGCGAGGTTGAGCACCTCTGGAGGCGTTTCATCAATTACACTTGAAGTATTGAAGGCGATTGAAACTGCTGTAGAAT
>DAYJ01000036.1 GCA_002506875.1 Euryarchaeota archaeon UBA40
CGATCTAACCGAGCGTATGGAGGTTGGTGAAGGCCTGTTTACAGGCTCGTTCTCATCCTGCCTTCTGTTAATTCAGGCAGAGGTAATCGAGAATCCCCATGTTCCTCCCCGGTCGTTCCGCGTCAATGCAGGAGCAGTTCACGCCTATGTACTGACTCCGGAGGGCCGTACCAAGTATCTAGAGGAGTTGCGTTCAGGTGACTATGTTGAGATATGGGGTCCAGAGGGTCCTCGTCGAACAGCTCAAATCGGCCGATTGAAAATCGAGCGCCGTCCGTTTCTTACAATCCGGGGTAGAACGGACCAACACGAGGGGCAAATTATGGTGCAGCAAGCGGAAACGGTGCATTTCTTAGATCATAACGGCAAGTCCATCTCTGCAACAGACATCCAGCCCGGTCAGATTCTGCTTGCATACTGTATGGGAAGCGCTAGACATATTGGGAAGGCCGTTCCCTCAGGGGTAAGGGAGGTCTGATTTTGGCAGTTCTGGGTCGGGGCACGGCGTATGGTTCCATCTCTCTACTTCATGCTCTTGGAGCAGGTTATGGGGCCTCCCTCTCCCTTGATTTACCTGCGAAGGTGATGTTACGTGATACTCCTGATCGTCAGGAGATTATCGACCCACATGGACTCCTTGAAGCGGTCATGAGCACTTGGGTTGAAGTTGGCCTCCAAGTCCCTGATGGTGAGTTACATTGGATGGTCCGTTCTGAGATTCCTTCGGGGGTTGGCCTGAAGTCAAGCTCTGCAGTTGCTGCTGCCGCAGTCCTCGCTCTTGCTGATGCTACTGGTACTGGACTCGAGACGGCACAGGTTGTTGAGGTCGCAGTTCGAGCTCAGTTTGCCGCGGGTTGCACAGTTACTGGTTCCGTGGACGATACTTGGGCTGCGCTAACCCTTGGATGGAAGGTTGTGAATCCGTCAGTCCCCGTCGCAGAAGGTGTTGCCCTCGAAGGCATGTGGCCAAACCCTGAAGATTGGGCGGTTTTCATTGTTGAACGCGGCGAACGGACTGCGGAGATTGATCCGCAAGCCTTTGGTATGGCTCAATCGAATTTTCAGAAGGCATTGATGGCTATTCAACAAGGGGCACTTGACAATGCGATGACCGAGAACGGTCGAGGTGTTGCGTCTGCTACGCGCGATGCAGCCGGCCGTAAAATCTGCAACGATCTCCTTGTTTGGGGCGCACGGTGCGCAGGCATCAGTGGTTCAGGTCCTAGCATCGCTTTCCTAATTCCTACAGTGAACGAGGCGGCCATAGATCGAATTCTCGAGACCATTGAACAGCGTGGTTTGACAGTATTTGAAACGGCAATCCGCACAGAATGAGGTGGATTACATGGGGATGAGCCTTGGCCGATGGCCACGATTGACATTATTCGGAGAGAGCCACGGTGCCGGCGTAGGTGTCCTCATCGAAGGTCTTCCTCCAGGGATGGAGGTTGACCTTGATGCAATGGTTGCTGACTTAGAACGGCGGCGACCCGGAAGGCGCGGTCTTTCACAGCGTACTGAATTGGATCTCCCCTCTGTTCTCAGTGGAGTCCATGATGGAAAGACGACAGGTTGGCCGCTTGTCTTGTTCTCAGAGAATGGGGATGTTCGTAGCAGCGATTACTCATTCCTTCCAGATCATCCTCGTCCAGGTCATGCAGACATGGTTGAGAATATTCGCACTCAGGGTTCAGCAGACCCACGTGGAGGAGGAAGCCACTCAGGTCGACTCACATGGGGTCTAGTCGCTGCCGGGTCTCTTGTCCGGCCAATCCTTGAACGTGAAGGGTGTCGTATTCTTGCTCATGCTGCTGCAATCGAGGATCTTGAGGCGGAATTACCACTGGATGGTGAATCTACACCAATGACGGAAGAGATGATTCGACTGAACTGCTTAGATTCTGCAGCTGCTCATAACTTCGTTGAGAGAATCAATCAATTGCGTCGAGACAAGGATAGCGCAGGTAGCAGAGTCGATGTGTTAGTCACGGGTTTACCAATTGGTATAGGTCAACCTTGGTTCGAAGGTATCGAACCATCTCTAGCAAAGGGCTTGAGCGCAATTCCTGCGGTGCGTGCTGTCGAGTTTGGACATGGAGTGAATGCATCACAAATGCGTGGGAGTGCGCACAACACGGCTTGGCATGCTTCGGATAATGGCCCTCAACACGGTACAGATGGTGATGGTGCACTGGGAGGTATATCCACAGGTTCACCTCTTCGAATCAGGGTCCATCTCAAGCCACCGAGCAGTATACCACAAGCTCAGGACACCCTACACCTCCCGTCTGGCGAACAACGCCCACTAGTTGTCGGAGGCCGTCATGACCCTGTTCTCGCCCCCCGTGCGGCACCAGTTGTTGAGGCTGTGACCGCCTTCCTGCTAACTGAGGCTCTATTGAGCCGAACACGTCCATTTTAGGCAGAACGCACTGCGGAGGTTGTGGGCGGTACAGTTGAGGGTCTTCGGACCGTTCTAAAGTTCGGAGGTTCCTGCCTCAAGAATAGTGCCGACATTTCTGCAATTGCTGATCGGATTCGAATGTTCAATCCCTCTCCCGTCGTAGTAGTTTCCGCTTTCTTCGGAGTCACAGATCGTCTCTTGGATGCTATCAACGATGTCCGATCACATTCTTTCGATCGAAGCAGTTTCTTACGATGGGTTCGAGATCATCATTGCGCTCTATCACCAGAGATTCTCACCTCTGATTCTCTCCCACGGTTCGAAGAGGCCCTCTCCAATCTTGATGTTGCTCTTGCATCTTTGCTGGATGGAGACGGTGCGGAGGTTTCTGTTCTCGTGTCCGGGGAGCGACTGTCTTCAGTTTGTCTTGAAGCGGCCCTTTCATCTCGTGGCATCAAAGTGCGAGCCATGTGGGCTGAGGATGTTCCTATCAGGGTCAAGGGGCGTGCCCCCTTTGTTCGTATGGATCTCTCTCAAACCTCTGAATGTGCACGCATCCCTAGTAATGAGATACCTCTAATCGCTGGTTGGTATGGTATTGACCAGTCTGATAATCTCGCCACGATGTCACGCGGTGGGTCGGACTGTACTGCAACCTATCTGGCCGCTATCATCGGCGCCGCATCTGTCGTAATCTGGAGAGATGTACCTGGAGTTCTAAGCCTCGATCCATCATGGGGAATGCGTGGCCGTCGGATCCCCTATCTGAACTATCTAGAGGCCGTGGAAATTGCCTCTTATTCATCGCGTCTTTTGCATCCTGATGCGATTGAACCACTAGTTGAATCAGGTATTCCGATGATTATTCGCCCTCTTCACCAACCGGAAGAGCCAGGCACCTATGTGGGTCCATCGATATCGATTGGTCAACCAACTGTGAGAGTTCTTGTCTGTCATCGTCGTCGCTTTGATCTTCTTTGGAGATTACGATCAGGAGGGAGTCTCTCATCGAGCCTTACTGGTTTAGGTCGATTGCTGCATAAGCAGAGAATTAGAATCTGGTCGATTCGTGCAGATCCTGCGGGAATCCGTGTGCTTCTAGATGAAGCGGATCTTGCCCGTGTCGAATCCTCCATCCTTGGTTTTGATTCCGAGGCTGAGATTCAGATAGGTTCTCCTCTTGCTCTTCTCAGTGTTTTTGGCGAGGGTATCTCTGCCGATCATCACGTTCGAGAAACGCTACTTGATTCATTGTTAGGACTCGGAATCGACGCATGGGAATTGGAATCACAGGAAGAGGGTCATGCCATACATCTGCTGTTTAACGATGAGGATGCACCTACTGCAGTGGGACGTCTCACAGAATGCTTCGAACTTCTGGATGCTGACTGATTGAATCAATCATCTGTATTTTCGCGGAACTGTTGGATTCTTAGTGGTAGATTCACAGCGAACATTCCCGCGACGATTAGGAAGACAATCATTGTCCCTAGTGCGACTCCGTAGACACTAGTAAGCTCCAGCGACTCTTCCATTCTTGCAGCAGATGTCTTGTCGAGAATGCCGATGAATAGTGGAATAATCACGTTGACGAACAGGGTCATGAAGGCCACCGTGCCCGCGATTAGTGGAGTCAGGATTAACGAGGCTTGGTAGCGGCTCAGGACCTTCTTCTCATTCATTACATAGACCTCGCCGGTGCGGATTGAAGTGTCGAGCATTGAGAAACGAATAACTCCGTTACTGAGTTCGATGTACATCACAAGGAATACCGCGTAGAGGACAAGGAGGGATTTCTGACCCCCCTCACTCTCAGGGAGTAAACTTAGATCGGTACCGAAGGTGACAGCACTGGCGGCGAAACGCAGAGAAATTAGGATGAACAGCACATACGAGGTGAGGAGGAATCGGGAGTCTCTCTGGAAGACACCCCAGAACCCTGTCCCGATGCTGCCAAGGATGATGAGGACGTGGAAGGCCGTGCCAATTGCAGGTACACCGAGCACATTTCCAAGTGCAAACCAAGGGGTGCCTGCTTGCGGTGTTACGATGTAGGTTAGGACGGCCAGAACGACCATAGCTCCACCACTAGCAAATTGTAGATTCTGAACATTCTTTGCTGCAGGTAGGAACTTCATCTTCGGTACGAGGGGTCCGCCGAATAGGCTCTCGACAAAGGAAGGTATGTGCACTTCTGGGATTGCCTCTTTGGGAATTTCAGTAGAGGATGTTACACGGCCGGCTGCCTTCTTCCGCGAAGGAGCCCCTGATCGAACGGTCTTACCGTCGTATAGGTGCGCGGTGTCATTACTCGCTGTCATTTCATCACCTCAGAATCCTCTGGCTCCAGCGAGAGCAGTTGACAGGAGCATGTCTGGCTCCCAGTCCATAACGTTCGCACCAAGTCCGCGAAGTTCACTAATCAGAATATCACGCTCGGTCTTCAGTACCTCGTATCCAGTTCGGTCCAAACGCCGTGCGTCGAATTCGAATTCCAGGCTACTTGGTGAGAGGACTGTTACATCGAATTCACGGGCACGGAAGTCACGTACTGCGTCAACGACTGTGGGGTCATCCTCAAGAGGGCTGAGAATAATGATTGGACTACCCTTGTTGATGTGCGGGATTATCCGATTGGTTACGACTTTGAGTGGAGTGTTTCCACGGGCCATAGCACCGGCGAGCTTAGTGAGGAGGATGTATAGCTGCTTTTTGCCTGTATCTCGATCAACACTCAATATTTCGTCGCCATAGATTACGAGACCCACGGAGTCACGCCTAGATAGGAAATACTGTGCGAGGCTAGCTGCTGCTCGTGTGCTGTAGACAAGGGAGTTACGGCTGACCGGCCCGGTCTCGGCCACAGATCGACTGTCGATGATGAGGATAATATCGGATACAGCGTCACGTTCAAACTCATTCACCATCATCTT
>DAYJ01000027.1 GCA_002506875.1 Euryarchaeota archaeon UBA40
AGAATAGTCGGCGATAATAACAAAACAACTTTTTCTTCTTTTTCAGTTCAATCTGAACCAGTCAATAATCGATTGATCGCATTCCAACCTGTGGCTACTAACACCACTGATTCTCATAGTCATACATTAGACATGGTTCCAGTGTCTACCCTTCAATTGGGGGATCGTGTAGAGGTACGGAGTGGAGAAACCATCCCTGTTGATGGTCGTATCGTGGAAGGATCCGGCTACATCGATCGAGCACCCCTTACCGGGGAATCCCTTCCTGTGGGGGTTGCTATGGGCGCTTCAGTCGAAGCGGGTTTGACCCTCACGCGTGGTCCAATTGTAATTGAGACAACTGCTCTAGAGGATGAGACCCGTCTTGCTAGCCTTATCGATATGGTTCGAACATTCAGGGATCGCCCTCCCTCTGTTCAGACGACAATCGAGGCATTCACAAAATGGTGGGTTCCATTGGTACTATTTGGCTCACCTGTTGTCGCTTGGCTCGCGCATGGAATCACTGAACAGACCATTCTAACCACTCTTCTTCTATGGGTTGTATCCTGTCCTTGTGCTCTCTTACTTGCTTCACCTATTCCACACGCTGCTGCTCTCTCATATGCATCATCTCAAGGAATTATCGCGCGGGGAGGGGATGTTCTTGAGAAAGCGGCACGAGTTAATCTTGCCTTGCTCGATAAGACAGGAACTCTCACATCAGGCCGTCCACGTCTCCATTCTATCGTCACGGCCAAGGGGTCGGAAGTTGGTCGATCTTTGCGTCTCGCTGCTGGTCTTGAGATGCGTTCCAATCATCCTTACGCAGAGGTGATTCTCTCTTCACTTCCTGAGGGAGATAGTCCAATGTCAGTAAAATCACTGAAGGATGGAGATGCAGGCGTCTATGGATTGTTACGTGACAAGCAAGTGATTATTGGCAGGGCTGATTGGCTTCGCTCCAAAGATGTAGATATTCCATCTGATTTTGATCAAGCGATTTTGGATGCGGCTAAAGATGGCCATGGTGTATCCATTCTTGCGGAGTCGGGGAAGGCGATATCGATGTTTCTTTTTGTTCATGACGATGCTCGAGAAGGTGCTCAGGAGTTAGTTAGTTCATTGAAGCATGCCGGCATATTTGTTGAGATCCTATCAGGAGATGAGCAGTCAGCTGTTGAGGTGTTTGGACGTAGTATTGGCCTCGATGCGAAGAGTTGTACCGGTAATGTTACTCCTGAGCAAAAAGCCTCCTTTGTTCAGAAACGATCGGTTGCGCGACAGACGCTTATGGCTGGTGATGGGTTCAATGATGCTGGTGCTCTTGCAGTCGCAGATGTTGGAATCGCAGTTGGTACAGGGGATCAGGTAAATCTCGAGGCTGCTGATGTCCTGATTCCAGGTGAGGACCCACGTGCTGTTCTAGTTCTTACCCAATTAGCCCGATCTGCTCGACGAATCGTCCGCTTGAACATCGGCCTTAGTTTAGTTCTGACCACTACCCTCGTTGCTTTGGTTCTGAGTGGTATTGAAATTAGTATAACTGCAGGTGTACTTCTGCATGAAGCAAGTGTCTTCATTGTAATTTTGAATGGTATGTGGGTTGCAGGTAGTGGCCTTCAACGTGTTACCACTGTAATCGATATTTTCCGTGATATGGTGAAGGATACTATCGAAGCGATGGGAATCTTGCTTGGTTCAAGGGCCAACAGCGGTGCGACCGATTGAAATATCGAGGCATTGGAGCATATACGGGGGGACAACCATGACGGAGGAGCAGGAGGATACTCTGGTTGCTTACGAAATCATGAGCAGAATCAGCCCACCACCTGCGAACTGCCCTTCCTGTGACTCACTTTTACCATCTAATCTTGGAGAACTTGATTGCGTTGTGTGTAGCGCGAAGGTACGTGTTGAGCATGAGCCGACCCGTCATGATTGGTTGAATGAGAAGGTCACCTGTCCGGCTTGCCGCCATGTGCTCGTTGCGGGCACTGATGTCCGCCCTGCCGATTTGCGCTGTGCAAGTTGCCGTCACGAATTTACACTATCACCTAAGGTGATCAAGGTGGAGATCAAATGTCCAGCCTGTGAACGGGGTTTACGTATCACTCAGCGTCCAGGTGAACGGAACCTCAAGTGCCCTGCTTGCCAAGAGGGATTCCGAGTAACCTTCTGATTAGTGACGGTCACTTCCATTGGGCCGATAAATCGACATTTATCACATGTTAGGAACTGTCGAGATTATTTACCATGAAAGGTCCATCTCAATCGGGGATGGGAACCCATGGCAACTGAAGATCTGTCGGAGACAAGGGATGGGGGACAGGCGAAGCCATCGCTTGCAGACCTCCGCAGTAAGGTAGTAGGTTCAGCCAGTGACTCGTTTCATGGAACTGAACAATCTATCCAGGCTCTCGATCGTGAAGCCAGTCTCAGGACACAGGTGGACCGAGAACGGAGACTACGTATTGCTGAACAATCCGAGCGAATTGCAAACATGAAGAGTGCAATGCGCAAGGCTAACGAAATAATTCATGACGAGGAGTACCGCTTGTTGGAGCGATCTTTGCGAGATGATCTTGAATCCGAACTCAAACGACTTGAGAGCCAAGTGCTTGAACGTGAGGAAGCGGTGTTGAAGCAAGAACTCCAACTCCGCCTTGACCGAGAGCAGGAACAACTCAAGGAGGCTCTATCACTTGAGCGCGAACGTCGAGTTAAGGCCTCTGAGCAAGAGATTCGTGACCGCCTTCGTTCTGATATGGACGACGAGTTCTCTCGTCGCCAAGCCTTCCTGAAGGAGCGAATGGAGATTGAAGCTGAACAAGCCTTCCAGAAGCAGGTTCGTACAATGGAATCCGAACTCCGTCAGGACATGGAGAATCAACTCGGAACAGAGGAGGACCGCCAGAAAACCCGGATTGAAGAAGGTCTTACTGAACGCCTTGCAGAGCGTGAGATTCAGATTCGTGAAGCACTCCGGAACCGTCTTGAACAGCAACTTCACCAACGTTTGCGGGATCGTGAGACTCGTCTCCGAGCAGAGTATGAACGTAGAGCTATTCGGATGGAGGAAGATGTAGCGAAGGACATTCAAGGTGAACTAGAGCAACGCCTAGTCGCCGAGACTAACCGTCTAGAGACTCGGATGCAGGAGGATCTCGAACTTGCCGTCGCTCGTAAGAGGGAAGAACTCAGGGCAAGTGTACTCAAGGCTTTGGAAGCGGACTACGTAGGTCGATTAGCGGAGAGAAAATCTCGTCTCCGTGATCGTTTTGATATTAGTTTCCAGCAGACGATTGATGACATAGAAGCGGGCCTCACTCGACAGATAGAGGGTGAACTAGATCGCCGTATACAACATCAGTTTGAGACCTATCGTCTACAGCGAGAGGCTGAGATTGGTAGTCAACTTGCTAGATTCCGTCATGATCGTGAGAACGAACTCCGAAATGAGATGGAATCAGATTATGATACTCGCCGTGCAAAGTGGGTCGAGCAGATTGAATCTGAATTCTCAACTAGAGAGGAGGCAACTAAACGCCAGATTATGGCCGAAATCGATGCTCGTCTTCGAAACGAGAGAATCTCTCTCGAGACCTCTCTGGATCTTGTGCGGCAGGAGACTGCTCTCGATCTTGAGGTTGAGATGGAACAACGACTCGGCGAATTCCGTGAGCGTAAGGAGCGAGAAGTTGTTGAACAGCTTGAGCGCCAGATGGGCAAGCGTGAGGAAATCATGCGCAACAAGGCTCTGATTGAGGTCCGACGTCGTGAAGCTGAGATGCGTGCTGAGATTGAAGCCGCTCTAGCAGTTAAGCGTCAAGAAATCAAAGAACGTCTCGCTACACTCGAAGCTCGTTCTGAGGAATTCAAGCAGATGGCAGAAGCTCGCCTCAAGAAGGACATCGAGAAGGACTTAGTCAGCGATGAGGATATTGAGCGCGAGGCTCTAGTCGCACAACTAGAAGAGAAGGATGAGGCTTCTGAACAGGATTCTCGTCTCGCGAAGAGAGAGGCGTGGATGGGCGCTCTTGGAGCAGCTCGTTCGCAAATACCCGCTGGAGCAGCAGGAACTCTCGGAGGCGTTGGTCTTGGACAAGCGTCTCAACCAACTGACAATTCTCTTGGTAATTCAGCTATGACTGGACTGGATGCCCCAGGTTTACCTGCAGCTCCCTTGGGAGGTAACCTTGCAGCACCGGTACGTGCACCAATCGGATCAACTCGCCCGATGACAGCGCTTGGAGCAGCAGCTCAAGGAGCACCTGGAGGATTAGGTAATTCTGGAGTGAAACCGTTCGGTCAAGCCGCTCCATTGTCCCCGAGTCGAGCACCCATTGGAACAGCCCAGACCGGTATGCCAGGGGTATTAGGAACACAGCCAGCAGTCAAACCAATCAAACCCCTTTCTCCGAGGCCATCTCCTACAGTAGATGAGGAGAAAGAAGAGCCTGTTACGGAAGATGAGGTGATTGAGACGATTGCCGAGATGGATGTTGAGGATACTCCGGCCACTAAGGGTCCACCAGGTGGCGGACGAATGGTTCGTGATTCAACTGCGGCACCGAGTGTGAAAGGCCCTCCAGTGCGTCGTACAATCCAACCTAGCACCCCTGTTGAGGATGAATCTGTAGGCGAAGGAATGGCCGAGATACGTCCAACTACAGATCGCCGGATGTTGATGCCAGCAGAAGCAGCTACCACTGCTGCGATTCGTCCCGTGAAGGTCATGAAGCCGCAAGAATCGGAGGAAAAGACGGCTCCTATCAAACAGGTTCGAGTCCTACGTCCTCAGGTTGCAGAAGCATCCAATGAAGAGGAATGAGCCTTTGCTCAATACTCCGCCGGGTTGAAAGCGTAATCATGCTCTGAATAGCCATGGCCTCTCGTTCATGCAGCATCTTACTTGTCGCCCTGATGCTTGGTTCTCTAGGCACTGTTAGTGGGGCTGCAGGAGATATCGGTTATTCTGGAGAGATTTCTACTCTTTCTGGATCGAGTATTGGCTGGGCGGATTTGGGCAATGGACAGGCCGCAATCGTGAATGAATCTGGAAATATCACAGTGATTGAGGTCCTAGGACAGAACGCTGGAAATGTGGTCTGGACGGGTATTATCAACGTCAGTGTTCTTTCTCTCGATCATAACCCGACCGACAGTCTCATTGCTGTTGGGCATAATCAAGGTGCAGCGATTTACTCCACGGTCTTTGAGTCAGTAATCTACTCAATTTCTTCTGGCCCGGTGGATGCTCTCTCCTTTGATGCAGAAGGGGATTTGTGGATTACCAATCGATTAGATAAGCGAGCGAGCGAATATTCGAATGGTGTGTCTACCGGTGCTATGACTACTGCACACTCTATCGGAATCACATCCATTGAGGTCACACCACAGGGGGATATCATCACTGGTGGACGAGATCGGACCCTTCGAGTTCACCAAGGAGATGGCTCACATACGGGTACTTTGACCGAACCAAATTCCGAAGTTACCGACATTATGGGCGACAGTAATGGCCTTGTTCACGCAGTTACGAAGGATGGCCTCTATCTCGCATACAATTCTTCAGATTGGAACCTGAGTCATTCTATGACCCCCTCGCCACCTGGCGAGTTGGCTAGCCTACATGATATCGATGCCGAACGAATCGCTCTTGGGGGCGCGGTTGGCCTCGTTCATCTCATGAATCGTAGTACTGGAATCACTGAGCAGACCCTGAATCAAGGCAATGGCGAGGTCGTAGGAATCCTAGGAGAAGGAGACGCCCTTGTAGTGCTGATGTCCTTTGCCAGTTCTTCGGATATTATGCTATTTGATATCGACACTGATGGTGATGGGGTAGTGGATTCAGTTGATGCATTTCCTTTAGACAGCACCCAGACTAATGATCGCGATGGGGATGGCTATGGGGATTCAATTAACGGAAATAACTCAGATCGCTTCCCTGATGACTCAACACAATGGATAGATCAGGATAATGATGGATATGGAGACAATCCAAATGGAACTAATCCAGATCTTTTCCCACAGAATAGTGACCAGCATAAGGACACTGATGGCGACGGCTATGGTGATGCTAGTTATGGGCAAAATGGGGACAAGTATCCAACAGACGCATCACAGTGGGCTGATAGAGATGGAGATGGCTACGGAGATAACCTCGAAGGAAACAGTCCTGACGCTTGCCCCGATATGGGTGGACAATCCTCCGAGGACCGACTCGGTTGCCCCGATATGGATGCGGATGGTTGGTCTGACGAAGGAGATTACTTTCCTGACGAACCAACCCAGTGGGCCGATAGTGACATGGATGGTTATGGGGATGCTCAACAGGGTTATCGTGGCGATGGATGTGCTAATCAAGCAGGTACTAGCACTCGATATTTGCTCTATGATTCTGCAGAAGACCGTGTGAAGACGGTTTCGACGTATGGTTGCCCTGATTCAGATGGGGATGGTTATGCTGATGAGTCTGAAGCCTACTGGGATGCTGACAACTGTCCCGGTTCTCTAGTGGGTAATGCTACAGAATGGCTCGACGAAGATCGTGATTGTCTGGGTTCTAACACCGATTATGATGATCGAGAATTCAACGTGCAAACGATCGAGGATTACTGTGAACGTAATGAGAATGAATCGGCCTGTTTGAAACTCAATCAGCCGGTCTATACCCCTATTAACGAAACCAATAGTGAGGTGGATTCCAACGACTTCAGTGCCCAGATACTCAGTTTCGCTCCTTATGGAGCTGGAATCGCAATCGCAATGATGGTTATCATCGGCATCTTAGGGATGTTAGGTCGCCGTGTGACGAATAAATCATCTAAAGAGGACGAATATGTGCAGAAGGGTGCAACAAAAGAAATCGAGACTGGTTCAATTGAACAGGTTGGAGGTATCATCGAGGATGACGCATGGGGTGAGGATGTTGCCGCACTCCTTGACATGTCTGATTCTTCATCGAAGGAAGAAATCGATGATGCCACTTCTAAGGGGAAGTCTCGCTCAGTTACAGAACCAGTTGAAGACGATTCATCCGAATCATCTGATGAGGATGCGGATGTGGATGATGGAAGTGGTGAATGGCAGGACGGTGAACAGGGTTGGCAGGTCTACGATGGTACGCCCTCCGATTCAGAAGATGAGACAGCAGAATCTTCAGCAGCACCAATCACCGAAGAGGTAGCACCTGCCGAGGCACCTCCACTTCCAGAGGGCGGTTTACCTCCAGGGTGGACCACAGATCAGTGGAAGTGGTATGGTCACGAGTGGCTCGAGAAGAACGGCGGTCAGTGATTATCTGAAATCAACCGGAAGAGATTGTCGCAATTGTTGCAGGTTTTCTCCACCCAAAGGTTCGGCTCCAGTTAAACGGACCATTTCTGTCAAACCAAGGAGAACCGTATTCCATTCTCGTCTCTTCGAGATGAGTTCGACCTGATTGCATGCTGCTAGATGCAGCAGAGTCTCCTCATCACTTCCTTCGATTACTAGTCCACGAAGGACTGTGCTACCATTGACATATACAACCCTCGGTTGCCCCTTCACGATTATTCCTCCGTGATACGGGCGATTACTGCCTCAATGTCTGATTTTTCTAAATCCCGAATGCGTAATCGAATGGAGTCCTGTTCTGAACGTAGCCGATTCAGCCGATGTTCCTTCAATACCGCCTTGAGTAGATCATCAACGCTCCGAACCCCTTCCATCGCCTTTAGCGAGTTCAATCGTCTTCGAATTTCGAAAGAAACGGAAACGGAGGTCATCTCAGGGGAGCCCATCATCGTCACGGTTACCGCTCCAAACATAGCCATGACGGTTGTAGTAGGCACAGTAATGCCGTTCTCTGGAGGTTGAATCAGTCTTCGATGTCGTCCCAGATGTGTTCAGGATCTCCTTTTTCGATAGCTTCTCGCCTTAGAACGGATTCAGGATTCACCCCATACTCCGCCCTTCTTGCAAGGATTCGCTGATGAGCCTCCTTGGCGAGGCCCCAGTATTGTTTGCTACCTTTGTTGCGTTTTGTCGGCTTTTTCAGAAGGACCACAGGTGCACCATCTTTCGGAGCTTCAGCGATAGACATCAATCGTGGTATTACGGTTTGGAACACATCTTCCCCAAAGTGCTTACGAACTTCACCTTCGACGAAAGCGGAGAGTTTGGATTGAGGTGTATACATCGTGACTGCGATACCGAACAGTTTCAGATGATTGTTGACCCGCTTCTGTATCAGTCGAATCGAGTTCATGAGTTGACTCATACCCTCGAGGGCATAGTACTCTGCTTGGACAGGAACAAGAATCCAGTTTGAGGCGGCCAAGGCATTGATGGTAAGCAGGCCAAGAGATGGCGGTGTGTCGATGATGATGTGGTCGAAATCATCCATCACAGGAGCAAGAGCCTCTCGAAGTCGGGTCTCTCTACCGAGTTTCGTAGCGAGCTCAATTTCCGCCCCTGAAAGTCTGATGTTTGATGGCAGAAGGTAGAGGTTTTCCACTTTCAATCGAGGGGGGATCCTTGAATCTTGATTCATATTCTTGAAAGCGCGCTGCATTTCATCAGTAAGGATATCTGGTCCGATTAGATAGTCGTGGACATTGAGTGTACCGTCTGAAGGCTGCATTAACAGGTCGTATACAGTGGGTACGTCCAGTCGTTTGTCTACACCGAAACTAGTGGAGGCATTTCCTTGTGGATCGAGATCAATCAGTAGAACCTTAGCAGGTGGAATACCCATGCTCGGATTCCCTTCTGCAAGCGAAGTTGCTAGATTGACGGCAGTAGTCGTCTTCGCACACCCACCTTTCTGGTTGGTGCAGGAGATGATTGTCTTGTATGGGTCCATCCGTCCTCAAGAATCCCACAATCGCCGTCCTAAATCAGTATTGGCAGTCAGCAAGCCCCAGAATCATTGAATGACAGGTACGGGAACTTCATTCAGAATCTTCCGCATGATGTGCATTCCAGTAATCCCACGAATCTTTGCTTCAGGCTTGAGGACAATTCGATGGCTGACGACTTGGAGGGCAACGCCCTTGATATCATCGGGTATGACGTAATCACGACCATCGATTGCTGCTGCTGCACGTCCAGTCTTGAATAGAGATTGACTTGCACGAGGCGATGCGCCAGTAATCACACGGTGATCTTCGCGAGAACGCTGGACTACTTCGACGATGTAGGAGAGAATCGCAGGGTCAATGTGGACTTCTTCGAGTGCCTTCTGCATGGCGACCACCTTCTTCGGAGAGGTAATCTGATCGACATCGTGGTCATCCTTCCCTCGCATTTTTCGGCGTGCAAGGATAGCCTTCTCCTCCTGACGGTTTGGATATCCCATACTCATTTTCATCAGGAAACGATCCATCTGTGCTTCAGGAAGGGGGTAGGTTCCTTCCTGTTCAATCGGGTTTTGAGTAGCCAGAGTCACGAACGGTGCAGGGAGTTTGTGTGTGATTCCTTCGATGGTCACCTGTTTCTCTTCCATTGCTTCGAGTAGAGCGGCTTGTGTCTTTGGAGGCGCACGATTAATCTCGTCAGCAAGTAGAAGATTAGCAAATAGTGGACCCGGTCGAAGCTTGAATTCGCCCGCTTGCTGATCATACATGTAGGTCCCCATGATGTCTGAAGGAAGTAGGTCAGGGGTGAACTGCACACGCTTGAATTTGCAACCAAGTGAGCGTGCAAAGGTGTTCGCGAGCATTGTCTTGCCAAGGCCAGGGAAGTCCTCAAGGAGCATGTTTCCGTTAGACAATATACCGATAGTCACACGTCGAAGGTTCTCTTGCTTACCGATGATAACCTTGGACACCTCGTTCATTAGGGCGTTTGAGATATCACTCACAACACGAACGACTTCTCGTCCGCGGCCTCCTCCTCCTGAATATTCTGAGACCATTCTAGCACCTTCAGCAGACACTAAACCTCATCCTGAACTACTTCAAGGTTCGTCGTTCCCGTACGTGGGTTAAAGCCCCCATCTTGGAGTATCAGGATTCCGCCGATGCATCATGATAATCTCCTCAAGGATCTCTTTCTCGACTGCACTGAGTTCACGTTTTCGAAGGATTCTGACGTGTGTTTCTGGGACAGAGACGAGTAGGACATCACCTTCATCGATTTGCCTCCCAACGGTGACGTGAGTTGCCTCCATCGCTTCTTCACCGGGGCGCTTGACTGCACCATCAATGGCAATGGCGACTTCATCGCCTTGGATTGCTTCTTTCTGATTATCTTGTCCTTTTTTGATTGATTTTACTTGGCCAATCTGCATACCGTCCTTCATCAAACGCTGACCGATATGGATTCGCCCTCCCAGAACCCTCACACCAATGACTGCTGGTTTAGAGGCGCGGAAGGTGTGATCTGGAAGAAAGAGAAGCCTCCCAGGGTGGACGACCATCTCGCGTTCTTCCTTCTCTTTTTCAGCAAGAACATTCTTTCGCCATTCCTCATGTTGTTCCATGATATGATAGACGATTTCACCCTCAATGAGGCAAACATCTGAACTTGGTTTTTCGATTTCTTTTTTTGCATCGGGAAGCGCATTGGTACTGAAGGCTAGAATTACACGTTCCTCAGGTTCTTTGCCAACTTCAGCAATTCGTACGTCACGTCGTGTAATCTTACCCACACTTGCTGCACGGATGGAAATATCACGCTCTCCTAGCTCAAATGCGAGTGCTTCAAGGCCTCCAAGAGTATCTGCTTTGATACAGACGCCCTTGTCTTTCAGATCAATACTGAGGGTTGATTCTTCCTTTGCTTTCATCCAAGCCTCTTCAGCCTCCTTCTCAGTATTCACGACATGGAGGGTTGTACCTGCAAGAACATCATCAAGGTCAACCGCGCTGACCTTGACTCCTGCTGCAGCATGGACGCTATCGACGGGATCCCACCGGTCCCCTGCATCTCTCATCTCAGTCATGCCCCTTGGTGAAAACATACCTCGAACCTTCGTTCGCTTCGGACCGTTTTCTGTAGCGACAACAATCTCGTCACCCTTGCTAATCGAACCCTTAGAGAGGATAATGTCGAGTGTTTTTCCTAGGCCTCGTTCTTCCTTTACCTCTAAGACCGTTGCAGTACCACTTCCTTCCACATCAGTCAACTGAGATTCAAGGTATCTTTCTGCAAGCCCAATGACAACAGCAAGCAGATCCTGGATACCTTCGCCTTCCTTAGCAGAGCAGGGCACCATTGCGATAGTATTGGTGAAATCAGTAATGCGATCGTAGCGTTCGGCATTGAAACCATTCTCACCTAGTTGACCAACTAGTTTCCAATGCTTTTCTTCAAGATAACCTATGACATCACCGGATTGCTCTCGTAGAGATTTTGCAGTAGATCGCCCGCGCTCAGAATCCCATCCATATAGACGGTCGACCTTGTTCATCGCGATGATGAAAGGTGTCTTTGATTCTCGAAGAATACGGATTGATTCTAGCGTCTGAGGTTTGCATCCATCCATGATGTCTATGACGAGGATTGCAATGTCGGCCAATGCTCCACCACGGGTTCTTAATGAGGTGAAAGAATGGTGCCCTGGCGTGTCTATGAAGAGTAGTCCGGGAGAAAGAAACTCCTTTCCTTTTAGCAAGGGGCCGCAAATTCCGTTGAGAATATCTGCGGGAACCTCGGTAGCACCGATATGCTGGGTAATGCCCCCTGCTTCTCTAGCCATCACAGATCCTTGTGAACGCGAGCCTAGGTTTCGGATGTGATCCAACAGGGATGTCTTGCCATGGTCTACATGGCCAAGGACAGCGACAATCGGTTGACGTCGTCCATCCACACCATCACGTCCCCTCACTCGTAAATCCACTGCTCAATGTCGCGATTCCACTCCATGATTCCATCAGGGAACCATAGCGCTAGCTCACTCGCTGCGGTGTCTTCACCATCGCTACCGTGAATGAGATTGTATCCAATGTCCATACCATGATCGCCACGGATTGTACCTGGTGCGGCATCTCTACCATTGGTTGGCCCGATAATTGAGCGTGCTACACTGATGGCATCTACACCCGCCCAAGCCATGGCCACTACGGGGCCGGAAGTAATGAATGAGATTAGACCTGAATAGAAAGGCCTCTCCTTGTGTACTTCATAGTGCGTCTCAGCAATATTTTCAGAGGGAATTAATCCACGTAGACCCACCAATCGAAGGCCTTTACGCTCAAATCTTTGGATAATCTCGCCTACAAGGCCTCTCTGGACACCGTCAGGCTTCACCATGACAAAGGTGGTCTGTATGTCGGACATGACCCGCCGACCGGATGGGTGTATTTCAACCGATACCTATTCTTCTTCATCAAGAACTACGGGTTTTTCCTTGTGAAGTAATAGCGCGATACAAATGCAAAGTGCACCTGAAATACAGTATGTTGCATATGCGGGGCTGTCCCCATCACAAACTCCTGAACCACCTAACCCACACGTGAATGCCATAAAAAAATCATAAATGGTCAGACCAATAAGAAGAATCCCTGCAACAGAGAAGAAATTAGACCAATCCATTACCAAACACCTAACCAGTGCGTGGTTTCAATCACTTGATGCCACCCTTGACGTAGTGGCGAGTCCACTTAATACGTCTTGGGTTACGCTTTGTCTTGAGGTGATTCTTACGGGACTTACTGTCCTTGAACCAGAGTACTGATCCGTCTTTCTTGACGAACATCATCCCAGTTCCAGGTTCAATCTCCTCTCCAGAGAAACTGCATGTGTGAGTATCAGGCATATCTTCTCACCTTAGCGGGCATTCAGCCTCTTAGCCTCACGGCCAGTGTCACGTAGCATCAAGACATCACCCAGACGAACGGGTCCGAGTACGTTGCGAGTGATAATGCGACCAACGTCGCGAGGGTTAGGTGCATCGTTGACACGGACCTTGACCTGAGTAGCTTCGCCACGCATCCCAGTTCGACCAACAATCTCCACGACCTCAGCAGGCCATGATTCCACAGCCATTCCATTCCCTCCTTTCATGCAGCCAGTGTGGTGGCTTGCTCTTTGATAGCCTGGAATCGATCGGTTGCGTCTCGACCGACTTCAAGGATGGCAATTGCGGCGGTTTTGGTGCCTGAAGCCATGCCTGCATACTCAGCAAGATACTCTTGACTGTCGACGTAGATGAATGGGATGCCCTTTTCCTTGCAGATTTGAGGGATATGTGCTAGGAGTTCAGGAGGATTAACATCCTCGGCCATGATTACCATCTGAGCAGTCTGGCGTTCAGCACACTTGGTAACCTCGTTTGCTCCTTTCTTGACAACGCCATGTCCTTCCTTGCCAACGAGCTTGACTAGCTCGAAGACACTGTCTCTAACGTCTTGTGGTGTTTCAAATGCGATGTGCTCAGTCATTGGAGATACCTCTTGTGCATCCGCTGCGGTGGAAGGACTCGATATAAACGCATTGGACTCCCAGGGGTCACTCAGTTTTCTAATTCAAGCTTTAATGGACAACAATCTCAGAGGACATACGCTCAATCAATCGCTTGACTCCTCTGGATAGAGCCTCTGCTGCAGAAACGTTTGCCCTTGGATTTGGTAGTGAGTCCGTGGAATGAACGCCATCTACATGGTTCCCAAGTCGGTGGATTGCGCCACCAGTGAACAAACCGTGGGTACAGGCGGCATGGACTTCTTTTGCTCCTTGGCGTCGGAGTGCGTCTGATGCGCGACAGATTGTCCCCCCTGTACTAATCATGTCATCAACGATTGCAACAACCTGTCCTTCAACATCCAAATCCTTCGGAGTATGCTCGATAGTATGTGCATCGAT
>DAYJ01000062.1 GCA_002506875.1 Euryarchaeota archaeon UBA40
GTTCTGTCAAAGAAGCAGGGTCTACACTAGGTCCCGTAATCATACTCTTCATTGGCCCAGCTATATTCGCTCAATTCGTCAATATGGAGAGTATCGAACTCTGGTGGTTCATCGCCCCTGTGTTCAATATTTCTCTTGGAATGCGTGCTTCTCTACTAGACGATTTCACCCTCCTCTATGCAGTCCTATGGATGGGTAGCAGTATCCTCTATGCACTAGCAGCGACAGCTTGGGCATCACGCCAGTTTAACCGGGAAGACCTTGTTGAGAGCATCTCTTGATATTACTTGAGTAATAGCATAGTATTATCTAGACCTCGTCTGACCGCGTATCATGCCAAAGGTATCTCTGGACATGCCTGAACAATTGATGACAGATCTTCGCACTCATGTTGGCGATGATGCGAAGTTCGTCAGCCTTGCAGATGCTATTCGGACGGCATGTCGAAAACTCCTCGATCAACTGGATGATATTGATGCTAGGCATGGTAGAATTTCGAAGGAGGATTGAATCATGTCGGAACTTAATCGAGAAGAAGCGAAAACGGCCGTCCGTACTCTACTAGAATGGATCGAACGTTCAGAAGAAGAATCTGGTTCCAGAGAGGGCCTAGTTGACACACCTGAGCGGGTTGTATCTATGTTCGATGAGATATTCTCCGGATATACAACTTCAGCTTCTGAGATTCTGTCTTCAACATTCAATGGGGAAGGTTACGACGGCATTGTGCTGCTCAAGGATATCGAATTTCATTCTACATGCGAGCATCATCTTCAGCCCTTCTCTGGTCGAGCCCATGTCGCGTATATTCCAGTAGATCGAATTGTTGGAATTAGCAAGTTAGCTCGCCTCACAGATCTCCACGCAAAGAGATTGCAGAATCAGGAACGTATTACGAAAGGTATCGCGGATGATCTTGAGGAACATATCCAACCACTTGGTTCCGCAGTCATCATTGAAGCAAGGCACGGTTGTATGCGTTGTCGAGGCGTCTTGAAGCAGAATGCAGTCATGACTACAAGCGCGATGCGTGGTGTGTTTTTCGATCGTTCAGAAGCACGTTCCGAACTTTTACAATTAATCCAATCGAACTCAAAAGATCTCTGAGAGTGTTCCAGATGACTGAGGTAACTTATCCAATCGTGGAGATATTTCACTCTGTACAGGGCGAAGGATACCATGCTGGTATTCCCCATGTTTTCGTGAGATTCGGTAATTGCAACCTTCGATGCGAATGGTGCGATACAGATTTTCTGACTTTCACTGAGCGGACCTTGGACTCCATTGTGGAGGAAGTTCTATCCTACAATTGCAATCGCGTCATCTTCACGGGGGGTGAACCTGCGATGCAAGATCTCACGACGATTGGTGGCCGTTTGAAGGAACATGACATCACGCTATCGATTGAAACCAACGGAACCATTGAGGTGAATCCAATCATCGATTGGATTTGTGTATCTCCAAAAGATCAGATATATCCTGGAATGAAAATTCGTCAACGTAGCGGTAATGAGTTGAAAGTCGTATACTGTGGTCAAGATCTTGAGATTTACAACGATTTGATTGATGGATTCGAACATCTGTTCCTTCAACCATGCTACATGGATAACATATCAGTCGAAGAGAACGGTAGAAACTTCCAGAGCGTGGAATCGATAGTGAAGTTGAATCCAGGGTGGCGGCTTTCTTTACAGACTCACAAATGGATGGGGGTGTTGTGATTATGCGCGCAGTCATGGCATTATCGGGTGGTATGGATTCCACTTCTTTGCTACTGAACCTCTTAGCTCGAGGTTACACGGTCACTTGTATTTCGTATCGTTATGGTCAGAAGCATTCGATTGAGATTGTTCGTGCCAAGGAAAATATTGCCCGTTTCCAGAGTGCAGGTCTTCCAGTATCTCATTCAGTAGTGGATCTTACTTCTTCGATGTCAGTATTTTATTCGGCTCTAACCTCATCTGAGATTGAAGTACCTGAGGGTCATTATGAGGAGGAACAGATGAAGCAAACCGTCGTTCCAAATCGTAATGCTATCTTCGCATCTATCCTCTATGGTCTTGCCCTGAGTGTATCCGAAAGAGAGGATTTGGATGTGAGCATCGCACTTGGAGTCCACAGTGGAGATCATGCAATTTATCCTGATTGCCGTCCAGAATTCTACAATGCGTTGCAGAATGCATTTGAGATTGGTAATTGGGGGTCTGAACGGATTGCCTTTGAGCTCCCTTACATCGATGGCGATAAGACTTCGATTCTACGAGATTGTCTCGAATCGTGTGAATCACTCGGGCTAGATTTTGATGATGTCATGAGGAGCACCATCACCTCTTATGCTCCGGATTCAGAAGGCCGTTCCAATGGCCGGACTGGTTCAGACATAGAACGGATTCTAGCTTTCCATGAGATTGGACGGGATGATCCAGTAGAATACATCGAAGATTGGAAATCCGTGCTTAGACATGCGTTGAATGTACAGGCGGAGTATGGTGAATGATATGTCAGGTAAACCAAGATTAGACAATGAGCGTGATGCTGAGTGGCGAAATCGTTTGAGCCGATTAGCCTACAAGGTTACACGGCAGGGTGCGACTGAACGTCCATTCACTGGTGATTTGTATACTGAGGATAGGGATGGAAACTACCATTGTGTATGTTGTGACCATCTTCTATTCACTTCGGAAATGAAGTATGATTCTGGTTGTGGCTGGCCTTCCTTCCATACAGAGCATCCAGACGCTGGTATTGTTCGCTTAGAGGATGCTTCTCATGGAATGATTAGGGTTGAGGTTCGTTGCCAATCCTGTGATGCACATCTTGGCCATGTTTTCAACGATGGCCCTCGCGAGAATGGTGGCGAAAGATATTGCATCAATTCAGTGTGTCTTACATTCGCGGAGAGTGATGAGTAATGGTTACATCGATTCGCCGTTGGGTTGAGACCGATACCGGTCATCGTGTGCCCAATCACAAGAGCAAATGTAGGCATCTCCATGGGCACCGGTACCGTTGGGAAGCAGAAATTGAAGGCGATGTAGTTACTGATTCGGGTGTATCTGATGAAGGGATGCTGATGGATTTTGGAGATATATCGGCGATTTTAACACGCGAGATTCATGATATCGTCGATCATGCTTTTGTTGTATATTCGGGAGATAATGATGCGATTCAAGCCCTCCAAACTATGGGTCCAAGTCATAGAACAGTGATTGTAGATTTTATTCCTACAGCAGAGAACCTTGCAAGATGGGCCTTTGAGAGAGTTGAACCATTGATTCAATCATCGTATGGGAATAGATTGCGACTAGTGGCCATGCATGTGAGGGAGACGCCGAAATCTTGGGCTTCATGGCGTTTCGATTAATGTATTATCAATAAGGAACCGTGATTATATACTGATTCTTTATGCGTAGTAATATGTCTACGAAGGTTGTTCCTAAAGCGCTACTACTCACATTACTCATGTTCGTGTCTGTTCTTGCAGGTTGTGTTGGGACCGATGGTGAGTTGAACTCCACAGATATCTTTGATTTGGTGGACGCAGATGGCGACGGAATTCTTGACAATATAGACGATTGTCCATCAACAGCTGCAGATAGGGAAGTGAATGCTACCGGTTGTGAAAAGGGGGCAGATGATGATGATGAGCTCCCTCCTCCAACAGAGAGAGCACCTACAATTCATATTGGAACAGACGGGGATCAGACGATTACTTGCGACCGCGATAAGGACGGCGTAAATGTTCCAGAGGTGGTGCTACTGTCTGGACTAATCGATAACTATGATACAAGTATGCTTGATACATATCCTAACCCAAGCGCTGAATTGGATTTATGGCATGACCAAATTCCAGGTTACATTGGGAATCTCCCTGGATCTGAATACGACACTCCCCGAGTGGGCCAGATTGTTATGCATACATTCCATTTGCCATATTCGGTGACTGGTGGCACGATTACTGATGCGACATTGGAAATGAGGTTGAATTATCAGGATGATGGATTGCCTACCGCTGTTGGTGTTACACCTTCTGATACTATCATGCTTCGATTTGAGGATACTGCGAATGCAGCTTGGAGTATGAATATCGACCTAAGTGCAACTTCTCCAACAGCAGCATGGCTCGATGCGATATATTTCATGCATCTAGATACACTGCCTGCAGCAGGTCAGACTGCGGCCCAAGGTGCTGCAGGAAGTACAAACCTCATTTCTAGTATGAACTCTGCAGGATTGCTTGACATTGTTGTCTATGATAACCAGATGGTCGATTACTTCGAATTGTCATTATGTATTGCTCCGGACACTACGAATCCAACTCATGACAACATTACAATCGGGAAAAATTACGAGTGTGAGAATCGTGTCAATCCTGATCCGGATGCAGCACCTTACACCACATACAATCATTATGTTATGACAGCAGGAATCAACGATATTTTTGCTCCTGCCCCTCCTTCTGAAACCGTCTCACCTAGTGCTGCCCTTTCAGCACTGCATAACCAACAGCACCCTGGATTCACTCTTGCAATGGATTATGATGACATGAATCCGGGAGCTCATCTTCTAGAAACATTTGATTGGACATCATATGTTCAAAATCAGATGTCCACCAATAACTTTGCATCATACGAACTTGTTGATGCTTCTTTACACTCGCAAATGAGGGGTAGGTCCGTAGAATCATCTACTGATGATGTGTTTGTTCTAAGCCATGCCACTAATACTCCTCCATCCATGAACTCACCATATTCTTGGTGGGCAGATATCGGAACTTCCTCAATGAATCCAGTTGGTTCATGGGGTACTCACTACACAATGTACCTTTCACAGATGCCAGCAAGCGGGGGCTCCTTAGATATGCTAAACATGGTAAGTGGTAATGTCGATATGATACCTAATATGGATTATTCGAAATCCTTGGATATCCATATCCATGATGATCAAGCAGTTGATTATCTTGAGTTACACCTGTGTTTTGAAGAGATCATGAATCCTCCTCCCCCACCAATTGAATGGAATACTGGTGGATCTTATGCTTGTGACACAAATAGCAATACTACTTACCAGACAAGTCACACAGCTGGTATGTCAGATGGCTATGTTCAATCGTCTCTCGATCCACTTACAAACCCAAGTCCATCATTGATGAATTGGGGTTCAGCACTAATGTTTTCATCAACTCAAGGAGCAGCATCGAATCCAATTACCCAATTCGTGGAATTCGATGAAGGGGTTGTGCATGATGACGGAATATTAGCTCATACTTTCACAAATTTGCCAAGTGATCCAAGTCAGGGTGGCATGATTATTACAGATGCAAAGTTGGTTGTTGAGTTCAAGCATGGTGTGACTACCAATTATGTAGACGATTTGATTACTCTACGCTTTGAAGATCCAACTTACGCTGTAACACCTTGGACTGCTAAGATTGCTAATCCAGTCACTCCAAATCCGTCGGGATATGTGGCTGTTCTCCATCTTGATGAACTGCCTACTACAGGAACAACGAGTCTACAGGCAATGGCTGCAGCAGTTGCAAGTGGAACTACAACTGGAGGAAATGTCCATCTTCTAAGTCCTATGAATGCACTTTCAATACTAGATGTTACCATTCAGGATGGAGTTATTGTTGATTACATGCAATTGACAGTATGTGCCGAAGACATCACATTGGGTGACGATGGTTTTGATGGTAATTGCACAACCGGTGTGAATACCATTGAAGTTTACACTGCTGGCTTTCAGGATAATTTTGGACCTATGATTGATCCTAGTATCAGTCCTAGTCAGGCTCAACATGATTTCATGGCTTGGTCTCGTGACCAAGCAAGCCCTTACACTATAACTCAGGCTCATAATGAACACCTGTTAGCTGATTTCGATGGCCAACAAGGAGTCCCAACGACCAATCCCTACGGGCAAACGAATAATGATCAAGATAACAGATGGTACATGCACAAATTTACAGGGCTACCCACAGATATCCTACAGGCCAATTTAGAAATTGGAATGAAGGATACTGGTTCCTGGGTTGATACCGATTCTATGATTCTATCTTGGTTCGAAACTGATGCTAATGGGAACTGGGTAGAACAGTCACCAAATGGAGTTGTCCCGCCTAATATGTGGTCTAATCCTTCAGGACAGTTTTCTAACCAACTTGTGAGTTATGAGTTCACCACAATGACTGCTCAAACCACCCTTAATGGCTACGTTCTAAACCTAGATTTAGGTAACTTACATCCATCAGGTACTGAATTCATAGATGGCCCCTCGATGATAGGGAACAGTAATCCTCCATTATCACTAATTGACGCCATAAATACCAAGGGGTGGATGGAAGTCCTCGTTCAAGATGATACGATGGTTGATTTCATGCGATTGACTCTTTGCCGAGATAAGGAGGCGAATCCCGATGCAGATGGCGATGGTATTCCTGATTACATAGAAGGATACACAAATGATACTGATGGTGACGGCACGCTTGACTATCTCGATATTGATAGTGATGGCGATAATATCCATGATACAACTGAATGGTTTGATCAATCAGGTGCGCCAGGTGCAGACACTGATGGAGATACTGTACCTGATTACCTAGATGATGATAGTGATGGTGACGGTATAATTGATGATGTTGAATCAGTAATCGATATTGACTCCGATGGAGATGGAAATTGGAGAGATGAAGACTCTGATGAGGATACCTATCTAGATGAAGATGAGTGGACAGGCGATCCTAGTGCCACTCCACCTGTATCTAGTACCGATCCTTACGATCCTAATTCTCATCCTTGACGGTATGATTTGTGTCACTCCTCTGGAGTTTCATCGTTGAGCCGGAGGTCACTCTGTGCCGCCTCCAGCGCCTCAGCAGCATCATTGAGGATTCCAAGTAGCCGATGTGCTTCGAATTGATCTGGTCCGCTCCTCATTAGCGTCCTGATTAGTTGCTCTCTTGCTCCTCTCTTCTTGCTATCATGAATTGGTAATGAATCGGCGACTCTCGCTGCACTTTCTCGTAGTGTCCGTCTCAATATTGGATCCATAATAGAGCGTTCATCTTCAGATTCTAACTCTACATCTTGATGCATAGAATATGCGACGACTGTAACAGCGTGAGATAGATTGAGTATTGGATAACCTTCCCAAGTTGGTATGGTTAGAAGCAAGTCACATAGGCGTAATTGGTCTTGAAGAAGGCCTATGCCCTCAGGCCCGAATACGATGGCAACACGTCCTGATAATCCCTTGAGATTCTCAATTAGATCACTAGGTGTCAGAAAATGTCTGAATTGGATTTTAGCACCTAATTCCCTCTTTCCTGAGGTTCCGATCACGAGAGATACGTCTTCCATGCATGATTCCCAATCATCGTAGGTTCCAGCATTATCGAGAACAGATTGTGCATGCTTAGCACGTTTCCTTGTTTCTTCTTCCCAATTTCCGTCATGGCCGATTACTCTGAGCTTATCGAATCCAAAGTTGAGCATACCTCTGCAAACTGCACCAATGTTTCCAGGGAACTCAGGTCGTACTAGGACGAAGACAATTTCAAGAGGGTATTCAGGAAGGTCGACGTCCAGTCGATTTCCCACAGGGTTCGCCCCTAATCACGACGGCGCTGGACATATCGTGTGATGTATCCAGCAATCCAGTTCCTCATGCGCTTGTTGTATACATCGGTATACTCGTCAACTAGGACCTTGTTGTTATCGAAATCCGAGTTGAACTTGTCCGGATACATCTCCAAAAGTAGGAGGGCTCGGGACTTGATGAATGAAGGACGGATATTGCCCATCAGGCCTCACCTTCCTCATCTTCATCATCCATCTTGATTTCGATGGGGAATCCTTCCTCACGGGTTACTATAACCTGGATCTTACGGGGTGGCTTCTGCATGCCACGGGCCCAGATGGTGTGGTTGACAGACTCATCAATCCAAATCCTCTCCTGCTCGGTGACTTTCATGTGGCGGACAACGTGACGCTTGACTTCTTCAATCGCCCTATTTGCCCGATGGTTACGGCTGACTTTCCAAGCACCACGGAGTGGAATAGTCATTCTTCGAACATCAGCCATTATTCATCACCTCTGGAGTTTGGAACGGCGCCAATTGTGGCGCTTAGGATGGGACTGAACCTTTCGGTTGGTTCGTAGGATCACCCAAACTGGGACACGACGATTAGTCTTCGTGACCTTGTTTAGACGGTTCTTCTTACCGAAGGTCTTGCGTGATGACATCTACTTCACCTCAGTATTTCCCTAGGCCTGGAGCGGCCTCTTCAGCAGACGGACGGATTTCCTTGGATACTTGGTCAAGGAGTGACTGCCCAGCTGGAGTCACAATCCGTCCCAATTCCTTTGTTCCTGCTAGATTCTTCTTGATTACTGTGTATCCAGAATCATCTAGTTGCTGTAGAAGAGTGCGGACGACGTTTCTAGATCCTGTCACTGCACGGTTAGGTCGGACGCCACGGTTGCGAGCTCCTCCATACATCTGGGCGAGGTGGTTGGTGCCAATTGGGCCATGGAGGGCGACCTTTCGAAGAATGGAAGCAGCACGGCGACTCCACCAGTCTGGTTGGACAGGTGGCATCTCTCTGTGAGTCCCGGTCTTGACAATTTCAGCCCACTCTGGGGCCTTGATGGAATCATTGGATTCCAACAGCGCTTTCACGCCTTCGATGAGGTCACCGGCAGGAACATCACGGAAAGACGACATCGTATCACCAAGAGCATCCCGCCGACTTTCCCCGCGTATATGAACCCTCCCGGGTCCTTTGTCTCAGAAACGATTGCCGGAAAGGTGTAGGTGTCAAGCGCGGATTTGAAAGCCATAGCACCGTGGCTCGGTCATGCGCAGGGCGCTGGCACAGAATCCGAACATGCTTCGGACTATCGTTGGCCTAGGTATGACCCTAATCCTAATTCTCTCTTACGCGGTCTATTCTGCGACGTTAGATTCGGGATACTATCTGGCGAAGACGTCCAATGATGCTAGGGATGTGATGGTTGTTGATGACCCTATCAATGGGTCTTACACATTCTCAACTGAAGATGCAATATCTTGGATTAATGTCACTATTGACAATGCTCCTTTCGGATCTATAATGGAAGTCACAGCAGTGGGTGGAGTATGGTGGTACCATCCTAATCTCGGGATTGAGATGGATGACAATGTTCCATTCCAATGCTTTACTCCTGATACCCAGGATTATGAGGGGATTGCTGAGAACTGTGAAAGTTCAGCACAGCACTCGTCGAATATTGAGGATGGCACTGCGTCGATGAGAGGGATTCTCACGTCTGATTTACCCCTGTCTGGAACCTGGGCCATTCTTTCTGACAATTTGACATCTGCATCTCTAGAAGTTAATCGAACCCTTGAGGATGCTCAACTCAATCGGACTTGGACAATTAGAATCTTGGATGACACTGGTTCGCCAATGAACTCCACAGGGACTGGTGTACAGGTTGGGACGGTACATCACGATCTGATTTCAGTTGAGCAATTCACCATTGACCCCATCACGGAATTGATCTGGAGTATGACTGCATTGGTAGGTTGCTTTGGTGTTACTCTTATTCTCCCAGTCACTTTGTATCTCGCTGCTCTGGCAAAGACGAAGAAGGCAGAAGCAGAATTATCCTCTACTTCGGATTCCGAGGAATAGCCGCGGATTTCATTAATGCGGTGAGCCATGAAACTACGATGCGTCATAGTCGGAGTCGTACGGCGCTCGCCCTCGTCGCTCTGTTTCTCATGCTACCATTGGTTCCTCTGGCTGAAGCTGTTAGCCCAAAGGCAACAGTGGATGTAAAGCCTCTAACTTTCACATCACAATACGTCTCAAGTGCGGATGCATCAGATTACAATACTCTGTCACGTACGACGACACTTGCGAGGGCTCCTCATCTTTGGATAGTGGATGGGATGGTAGATACTCAGATGCGGATGGTGGTTGAAATCGAGAATATTGGTACTTCAAGTGCATCAGGAGTCAATGTTGAGATTGTTGTTCTCCATGATGAGTACATCGATTTTGAATTGCATAATACGTCGGTGACCACGTCAGTATCTGCAGGAGCAACTGCCACAGTCAATGCCGTATGGACGCCGAAGTACAGTGGGAACCATACGGTACGCATCACGACTAACCATCCCCTAGATGCTAATCCACAGAACGATGAGGGATTTGCAACAACGACAATTGGAGCAGTTTACGAACGCTGTGAATCTAACACAGCATGGTCTCGAACTAGTAATTGGTTATTGGATTCCTCAAATGCATTGAACGGAGCATCATCTTGCAGAGTTGGAGGTGTGTCCTCATCGAATTATGGTAATATGTGGACGGAGACATTGCGAAGTCCACAACTAGATTTCTCCGATGTTCATCCGAATCCGACACGTGGTTTCGGCCTCGGATTTTTCTACACGGGTAATGTTGCAACCGGGGACTCAATGCAGGTTAGCGTAAGTTCAGGTTCGAACAAGGCGGATCTAATCCCTAATGGTGGTCTCAATGGTCTCGTGGATGGTCAGCCAACTAGCTGGCTAATCCAGCTTAGCACTGTCAATAGCGTCTCCGTCCCATGGCTCTACATTCCTCCAACAGCTCTTGGTCCTCAGACACAAATCGAGTTCAAATTCACATCAGATGCATCGGGAACAGAGGTTGGGTATTGGGTCGAAGATATTGTCATGTTTTACGACCAGAAGGCTGATGCAAGCGAATTTGGTTTGGATGCATCAGGTAGCCCTAGTGGCACTTCAAATCGAGGAGAATGGTCTGATATGTCGTTTACAGTTCGTAATACTGGGAACTTGACAGATCGCTTCACACTCGAGGCACTTGGATTGCCTGCAGGTTGGGATCATCGATTCACACATTCTACTGGAAGTGGAGTCCTCCCAGGTACTGAGATTCAAATTGATTCAGGAGAAGTACGGACATTCAAACTCCAGACGAAACCTCCTGCTAATGCTCCAACAGGTAGTATTCAGGGCACAATTTTGGTTCAGAGTGCTGAGGAATCAACTGTTCAAGATTCTATCACATTCAATGCTGGCGTAGCTCCAGAATATACATCTCAATGGGTCGAAGTAAGTAACTCCCCACGATGTCCTCCTGGGTCAATCTGTGACTACCGTGTCGAACTACTGAACAGTGGTGATGCGGGAGATACCTACACATTGACTGTTGATGATGTTTCCATGCCACAGGGGTGGTCAGTTGATTTTGATTCTAGTCAGGATACGTCTCTTGTGCTTCCTGCAGGGGGGAATGGAACAGTTGATTTGACTGTGACTATCCCGTCAACAGCATCTCCAGGTGAAACTGGAGTAGTAGCGCTCAAGGCACAAAGTGGAGCAGACACATCTTCGATTACTGTTCATCAACTAACCATTGAGGCCTCAATGGTCAGTGATCTACGAATCATACCTCAATGGGGCAATATGCCAACTCACATACCTCCAGGTTCAAGCCATCTCCTTGAGTGGAATGTTGTCAATCAGGCTGAACGTCTAGATGAGGTTCGCTTCAATTGGTCTATCGAGGGTGCCCAGACCTGGCAAGTTTCTCTTTCAGGCCCTGAAAGCGCGTCAATCTCAGGAGGCGAATCTAGGGTGATGCGCATACTCCCAGAGGCTCCTTCAGATGGTCACGCACAGGACCCGTCTCCTATTATCACACCAATTGTCACAT
>DAYJ01000052.1:0-4353 GCA_002506875.1 Euryarchaeota archaeon UBA40
GTCGTCTCTCCAGAGAGACATTGGCCTAGGCATAATCGCATCCACACTTCCGTTCATGGTAGTATACTGTGCGCTCCACCTTTATGCTCGTGAGAATGAAGAGCGAATGCTGCTATCTGAATTGCATCGACTAAGTAACCTCTCAATAGTTTGCCAACTGATTGCTTACGGATCCATGCTAGGAATCCTGACTCTCTGGTATGGGATATCCGAGGTCGTGGGACCACTGATTATTGCTGCATCAGCTGTCGCATTCCTAACAGTTCGCTATGTCCTCTACACTTCGACATCAGCAAGTCCTGGACTGAGCATGTTTGGCCAGAATAGTTCTCAGTGATTATGATGTTCATGACCAGAATCATCGCCGGAGTGACTACTTCCGTGAACTAGAGTCACGAGGTCCTCGAGGAAGAGATCGACTTCCATCTCTCCATTTTTCCTGTTACTGAGGTCACCTGTCCAAGCAACGCGCTTACGGCTCTCTTCATCCAGGATGAATACCACTGTGCCGTGTCCCACAAGGTATGGTTCCTCAACTATGATTACGTCATCTGAATCAGAATGATCGCTGTGATCGGAATGATCGCTGTGATCAGAGTGATCCGATTCCGAATCCATCGTCGGATCCATCAACAAGGATGCATTCGCATCGGTAGCGACCCAAGCGAAATGATTCGAATCTTGCATGAGAAGCGATTCCGTGGCGTTCTTGCTGGCCTTCATCCAGTGCGAACCAGAATCCATCTCGTGCCACATATAGAGCTCGTATGCAGCCTCATTCATCGCGATAGAAGTCACGCTGTCATTTTCCACAGAGTACATGACATCGTGCTGCATGAAAGCATTCATGGAGTGGTTCAGTGCATGAACTGAACCCATATCAGAGGAGTAATTCACATCGTATGTAATCGTAGTATTATCTGGAAACACTACGCCTAACTTGTGAACCATATCTCCGTGACCATCATGATCAGAGTGATCACCATGGCTAGAATGGTCGCTGTTGATGTGACTGTTATTGACGACGACATTCCAGTCATCCCAGACGGCCTGTAATTCAGAGTGATTGGATGAAGTGAGATGTGGCCAATCGAAGCCCATGTCTGTAGTATACTCGGATAATCTCTCGACCGTGTCTCGGGCAGGGTCAATCGAAATAGAGAGGATCACGACATTGTCCTCGATACCATTATCATCCAACTTAGAATCGATGTAAGCCATATTATTTTCAACAGCGAGGCAAATATCTGGACAGTGAGTATAAGTGAACATTACCACTACCACTTTACCTTCAAAATCTGATAAGGAGACATCTTGACCATTTTGATCGGTTAGAGTGAAATCTCCAACGCTGAGTGGATTACGATATTCTGTACCGTTGAAATCAAGATCGACATCATCACCTTTGCCCGTACATCCTGCGAGTCCGAGAGATAGAACAATTAGAATGGCAATTATCTTCTTCATTGAAATTATCGAAAAATCGTTTAGATATGAACGCTACTAATCTAGACATCATTCTGCAAGCAGAGTTTTTACATCCGAGATGACGAAATCTGGATTCCAATCCATGTCACCCCAGAAGACACGCTGCTGCATATTACGATCCAGGATAACGGTACCAGTCATATGGTCAACCCAGTAACCAGGAAGAGCGTGTCGCCCAGAAGTACCCGATCCTGCAGTCGCATTATCTGTCTCACCCTCTTGAGTATCCATTCCGCAGCCATGATGATCAGTCACTTCGTTAGCAGGAGTATCTGGACAGATATCGAATCCATCTACTACACCATCCGCGTCTGAATCATCATCATAAGTTGTCAGACCTACCCCGAAAGCCTTCCACACTGGCTCCATATCCTCCACGGGACCGGTGAGGTGGGGCCAGGAGAGATTCTGATCCACAACATACTGGGCGAGTGTCGCAGGATCATCTGCCCATGGATCAACAGTAATTGAAACGACTGCGACATCGTCATGCTCGGCAGAAACCAAACTATGCACATAGGCGATGTTCTGACTTGTAATTGGACAGATGTCAGGACAACGGGTGTAAATGAACCCCACAATCACGACTTTTCCTTGTAAATCACTGCTATTGAAGACAGCTCCATCATGGGAATCAAGAGCGAAAGGAGGAACGTCGCTGTTCTCTACCTCGGCACCATAGAACGGAGAGGAGGCTTCATTCCATCCAATACAACCACTGAACATCATGGTTGTAGCCATGAGAATTGCGAGGGCTCTCTGAATCATTCTATCCCCTTCTGCTGTGACCTGACGAATAGCCACACTCCAATCAAACCAACGGAAATCATTGCTAACAATATCTGTAGTGTATTATCGTCAGAATCGACATCACAACCTTGGAAGGTGTCTCCAATCGGTAACACCTCAACACTAGGTTCAGTGTTAACGCACATGTCCACATTGTCTGGGACCCCATCATTGTCAATATCAGCATCATCTCCGAAGGAGTAGCTACCTGGAGAGGTGATATTGGTATTCGGATCATGAGTATCATTGATCAATGTGAGATTGAGGGTGAAGGCGATATTACCGTCCTCCTCAAGAACCTCAAAGATATACAACGCCCCAGTATAATTCGTGACATTCATCTCAAGTGAACATATAGCTCCACTCGGAAGATTACACATGAAATCGTGCTCATCATCATGATCCCCGTCGTTATTGAAGTCCATTCTAACTGAACGATTCGACTGATTCACACTGGTGAACTCTACAGTGTCATTCTGCACCATCTGTACCGTATCTGGATCCATCCTCGTTCCACGAACGATTACACTCATCTTGTCTGCTCCATGTGCTGACACTGCCATCGGCGTCACAATGATGAGAAAGATAAGAGCAAGCGCGAGGCGCATCGGATATTCACTCCTCAATGGGCGTCCACAGTGGAGGGTAATCGAATCGAGGGTCTTTGTCCTCATCAAACTGCACTACATAGACACCACTCACCATCTCAGAAATGAAGACGTAGCCTCGAGGGTCATATTGCAACCCCCAGTCGAAGGGAATCATACAGGATGCCCAACAATCAGCCATATCGTAGCCAAGCTCGTTGGTAGGATCTGCGACCCACTCGGGACCTGCAGGGAGATAGTAACCAAGGGTTTCAGTTTCTCCAAGTGTCTCAATTCCCTGCCATCCAAGTTCAGGTGCTGGCGTACCATCCTTCCAGACAATACTATCCCAGATACCGCTATGATCTGTCAACCAGTTACCTGCATGATAGTGTGTCCAATAGACATGACCATTAGTCCCAGTGTCACCATTGTGAGGGCTGAAGATATAACCTCCAGGGATGTAGTGATTATCATGAACAGTGCCATCTGGAAGAATACTCTGACCTGGTAGTTTCCACTTGCTAACAAGGAAAGGCATTGCAGGATCTGTTGTGTCGATAGTCCATACAATCCCTGTATGATTAGTATTCGAACCATACTCTGGTGCAATGATAGTGTAGTGTCGCCAGTTGACGCCATAGACAGCATCGCTTGGACCCGTCCCGCATTCCACTGGCCAAAGTGATTGATCGACATACTGTGAGACATCCTTGCAGATCAGGTGATCGTAAGGCACTGCGTAGTGGATATTGTCGTTGCCAAGGTTCTGGTCAAGCCACTCATTCGCACTCATGCCAGCATGGCCACCTCCATCGGGGCCATACCAGCCGTCATCAGCAGTTGGGCAACCGAGCCAGCGGCCGACTTCGTAATCCTGTGGCCATGAAATCCCCTCTGGGTCGGGAACTACCGGTGGATTGGTGACATCCACAATCCGAAGTCCAGCACCCCAATAGGAGATGTAGAGGAGTTTCTGACCAGTAATTGGGTGCTCATGATACACATTGTCATGGTTGAAAATTGACCCGCCGCAGGTAGTCTCAGGCTCAGGAGAATATCCACCCCAACGGAGAATTTCACGACTACTATTCTGTTGCTCATTTGTCGTCTGTGGGTTCGGCAACCAAGATTCGAAGCCCATTGGAACATAGAAAATTTGTGTCCCCTTGTAGAAGGTCCCTGAATCCCCTTCCGTCATCTCTGGGTAAGGATCCGCACCGAATAGGAATAAACTGCATTCTTCGTCAGGATTAGTCGCTCCATCCCAATCGCAGTAGACATGCACATCTTGATTATGGAATCCTGCAGGAGGGTTGTTCCATTCCGCGACCTTGATTGGTTCATTCTTATTTCCAACATAGATCACGTCTAGACGATTAGCACCTGAGTTCGCATCGTCATCGTTTGGAATCGGGTCCAACTCACTGTTCGTAAGTTCGTGATTAACTAAGACCCAGTTGTTATCTGGTGTGACCTTGATGTCAAT
>DAYJ01000052.1:4737-5114 GCA_002506875.1 Euryarchaeota archaeon UBA40
AGAATCTCAAACTGGTTGTAAGAGGACACATAGGCGTAGCATCCACCGGTTCCATCAGGATACTTCACACAGTCTTCAAGGAAATTTCCCTCAATTGCAATCTCAGAAGAATCGCCAGGTGTTGGGGCGGCGTTCTTGAATGCAGGATCACAAGGTCGACCAGCTGAATTGTCAAGTTCGGCTGGTGGTTTCACGTTACCGTCACAATTGAGATTGTGGTAGTCGATTAGCCGAACATTTGGCGTCTGGAGACGGTGTGCAAACAAATCACTGTGAGAATGATTCGCGTCTTCAATCTCGGTCACGGGGTCAATCCATACATACTCCTCAACATCATCAACATCGTCACCTCCAAAACACCCAGAAAGCGGCGCCAT
>DAYJ01000096.1:0-16347 GCA_002506875.1 Euryarchaeota archaeon UBA40
TTGCAATTGCCCGGTCTGACCGGGCACCAACTCTTTCATCTCCAGTCAGAATAGCAACTTCGACCGTATCGTTTGGCTCACCCGAATCGAGAATTCGGTCGTGATGATGCAATGCTCCGAGGATGGCATTTGTATCGCTCTCCTCTGGATCAGCAAGCCCTAGTCGAAGTGCAGCACTGAGGGTCGCCTTCCTGCCGATGACGGGTCCCCTAAGGCCGGCCTTAATCCCGAGATCATTGTCTCGGTCGATGGTCAACACTAGCGTTCGTGTCATGTGCTTCGGTGGGCTCTTATCGGGCTGTCCTAATCAAGGGTTGGCAGATTCCATGTCTTGCGTTGTGGATTCTTCCTGCACTTCTTCTGGTCGCTGACCCCGGTCCCTCTGCTTCCACCAGACGTAAGATAGTGGATGTTTCATCTTCGGTTTGTCACATATGGAATCGTCTCCTTTGGAGACCGGGCAGCGTCCATCGAGTTTTAGTCGACTGCAACCTGCTGGAGTATATTCTCGGTCGTATATGTGGCCGATTTGGTAGCGTGTTGTATCCAGATTAAAATCCGGAGCACCAGAGAAGAATCCAGCACATTGGTCAATATCGATACCTATTGCAGCGGACATTGCTGCAAGGAAGACACGACCTGCATGATTGACATTCTCTCCCATAGCGAGTTCGGCAATTGCTGACTCCATGCAAGGGGGCCAGTCTGAACGAGTCGCATCACCTGCATTGAAATCCATTTTTGCACGAGACTGAAGGATAGTTAGAACAGCACCAACTGGCTCACTTAGTCGTTCAGCAAAACTCTCATCGATGCGCTCCATACGTTCATCACAACGCGTCCTTAGATCTTCTCGGATTCTTTCCTTCAACAATCTAGCAAGTCGTTGTTTTGAGTTCTCTCCAGAATGGGGATTCATTGTAACCCAGCCGTGATCGAGAGGCCGGTTTGGAAGTCGCCAGTAATCTCCACTAATACGTGGCCCCAATTCGATGAAGTCGGTCATAGGGATGCTGTAGACCAATACTCCATCTATCTGTTCAGATCGAAGATTCGAGATGTAAGTACGGGCAATGATATCGAATGATTCGTTATCTAATCCAAGAATTGCATCTGCCCGACTCGCCTCTCCTTCAGCCCATCGGGCAGTAACCCGCTCCTCAAAGGTCGAACAAGCTACAAGCATTGCATAGAGGAAAGACAAACTCTCAGTCATGCGACCGAGATCGGTACTAATATCCGATGTTGGGACTCCGATGCCATCGTCATGTAGTATTGATTCCTTGACACGCAAGTCTCCTCTTCTTCGAATATCGCTCAACCACCCATCTGTCAATAGGCTCTCCATGGTGACTCCGTTGTTCTCAAGGATGCTACGAGTATGCTTCACAGCCTGTGGTAGGAAAGGGTACCGGGCAAGGATGCGAGGGTCCTCGATGACAGGTGGATGTGGTGGCATCGGCATCCGGATTCACTCTATGATTGAACACTGGGGTTCTTCAACGCGACCGGTCAAGACCGGACATGGGTCCTCATGAGGTCAGGGCTATCGCTATGCGCGTTCAAGACCGTGTTCGGGCCCAGTTTGATTGGTCGTTACACCATGATCTTCATGTGGCTAATCTTCTCTGTCAACGAGTCACTAAGGAATCCTCAAATCGAGAGATGTGGACCGTTTCTGGCCGTGAAGAATCACTCGAATCCCTCATTGATAGGCTTGAGGACGGACCAATTGCCACAGTCGGTGCGGCTGCTGAGCCACAAGAAATCGAAACAGCCCTATCTGAAGGATATCGTTTGGTATTCGCTGACGGCTCTATTGGAGTGATAGGTGAACTGTCTGAGAAATCTCAGGATGAGGCATGGTCCAACACGTTGCTTCTAGTCAGCGATGGCGATGGTGATCCACACATCGCCGAAGCAGCCCAACGTGGGATCTTGCATGCTATTCACGCTCATGGCGATAATGAGAATTCACTGATTGCGATGCTTGATCGCTTGGTCGCACTTGAAACACCCCCAGCGATTCTTCTCACTCATCAGACACCGGATCGAATTGATGGCATGCTCAATCCAGGTGGCTTCACCGATGGCGATAGGGCAGTATGTTTGTGTGCCTTTCTTGGAGTACCGATAGCCAATATACGTCTAATTGGTTACACAACTTCGGAGATTGGTCGATGGACCGGCACTACCGATCCTATACGCAAGATGCGAAAACTCACATTCATGCAGGAGGTCCTCGATGGATTGGGTGCAGGAGGGGAGTTATGACAGAAAAGAAGACTCGTTCTGTGGCGACAGCCATCATCACCTTCGTCCTCCTGAATCTGATATGGACAGGGGCATTACAGGCGACAGCAGATCAACATATCATCGCACCCGGAAGCGATATCGTTCAGGATTATCCATTCACGATGCCAGATCTACATGGTAGAGATATTCCCCTGCATGTCATGTTCACTGTTGAGCCAGTAGAAGGAGCAGCCGACACCGATGTTGTCTTGATGATGGAGGATTCGAATGGTGAACGTACAACCCTCTACTCTTCTTCCTCAGAAGGGAGTGACGAACGCTGGATTACAATGCCGCCAGGTCCCTCGATGTTCATTCTAATTGTGTCCAATGGCACAGGCCAAATATCAATCCCTAAGCAGCATGTTGTTATCGATTTAGAGACCGAGATGGATCTCTACGGCCCCATTCAGATGGAGGGATATATCGCCGCAAATATCCTCGCTCTCTCACTTCTAATCTCAGATCGAGCGATTCGAAGTTGGCTCAAATCGAGGCGAAGGAAGCGTTCCAATCCAATGATGCGGAAGTTGCATGAGGATTGGAAGGCAACTAAACAGGCTCTGAGTGGAGGTGATGCAGTGGATGTTGAAGATCTAACATCATCGTTGGCAGCCTCGACTCAAACTAGCAGCATCGGGAAGAGACGTGCGTGGTCGATAAAGGCGAAGGATGTGGATGAGTCAGAGCATGAGAAGGGCGATCAGGATATTGAAGATGCAGAAGCAATTGCCGATGAGCTTGATGCCCTCGGTGAAGGTGACGAGAGCCGTCTTCAGGGCAAGGCGGAAATCGATGAGGATCTGAAGACAGTGAGTGACCTTTGGGATCGGATGAATGACGATAAGAAACGTCGCTAATCAGAGGAAGTCATCTAGTGTGAATACCGTCACACGGTCGTTCTGGAAGAGAGATTCTACACTGACCGCCATCCAATCGACATACTGCTGGGTGTAGTCGTCAATTCCAAAACTGTCAATCACGTGGTCGATTACACCCAGATACTTCCGTACTGCACCTTGGGATACTGTGAGGATGAGGTTCCCTCCGCAACGGCTCTTTTCCCCGCCAGAGGAGCGATGGCCATGCAAACCACCTATGGAATCAATCATCTGGATACACTTACCGGCTAGGGGCATACGGCGATAGGAATGATTGCAACTCCCACATCGGACCTTTTGGCGACTGAATGCGTTGAGATTACCACGTACATCTGGGAGTAAATGGGAGCCAATGACTGAAGAAGCAACGACCTGGGCATCAACTCCTCGAAGTCGGCGTCCAAGAGATAGTTGAGCACTCATCTTGTCCGCCATACTACCCAACGTCTTGTATGCAGAGTTCACAGGTCCATCATCCAGTGATGATGTCTCGTGAGTGTAACCGTAACCACGGACTGCACCGATCTCTCCGATTCGGGAGAGGACAAGATCCACCTCCCCGAGCAAATCCTTTGGATGAGGCATCGATTTTGTTGCTTCAAAGAATTCAGTAGAATAGGACCACCCCGCATCCACGTGTAGAGCCTCCTTGTCGAGCTCCATCGGGTTAAGTCGTGTTGTCAGAGTCAGCGGCGCATCCATCTGCCCACCCCTTGATGAGGGCAGAATTTTCCTACTGAAGTTCAACAGCCCGTCTAGGAGTAGCATAATACAATCTTCATCTCCATCGCAATTCCGGCGTTTAGCAGCATGGAAGAGCGTGTGAGCATAGCCTGCAGAGGCATCAGTCCACCCGATTAGGCGACAGAGGACGCCACCAGAAGTGTGTGGTGCCAGAGCAATCCCTAATTGTCCAACGAGATCATCAATTGCCTTGGCATTGTATATCGGTTCGAGTCCATAATATCGAACGAGTAGATCGTCGATGAACTGACTAGCCTTCAGTAGATGTTCTCCACCATCTCGGCTGGGGATGAAGTCCTGAGGGTAGAGCTCAAGAATTTGATTATCTGCAACCAGTTCGTTACCTCTCACATCGTGTGTATATCCCATCTTGATCAATTGCTCGACAGATGTGCCAATTTCTCTGGGTCGGAAATGTGTAACTGGAACATCGATCATATCGTAGCGGACTGTACCGTCCTTGAATGCGGTGATGTCGTGTGCGGCTCGTAGAATCCCCTTCTCAATTGGCTCAGGCGTCTGAGCCCGAGAAGTCAGCCCCTTCATCGCCTTGATTCCGGTTGGTAGGCGATCGAGCCCAAGTGCGATTCTCTTTACTTCAAGAATATCAGCGAGGGGGATTGTTGTCAACTCTCCTTGACGGTTCCTCATTTGGGATCCGCGTCTCTCGGCGGGTGTAGTCCTACCACCACATTCCTTCGGTTCTGAGGATATGACTCGATGGTGACAACGTACGTGCGGAGTTTCTTTGTCACAACGCAAGCAACGTCGCGGCCCGACAGTGACTCGAATGCTACCTTCACGGGAGACGGCGGTCTCAAGGAGGCGTTGAGGTCCACCGAAGTTCATGATTGGATAGAGTGCGTGCGCTCTCTGCTTCATTTCTCGCGGCGCTGATTTTTCTGGCCGCCCCATCCTACACCCAATTCGACAAGGCGCAGCATCTTCCCATCGGTTGTCAGTGATTTCTCTGACGATAGACAAGGAACCGTCGACATCATTGTCATCAAGAATCTGTTTAGCAACATTGAGCGCCTTCTGATCTTCAGGTCCTGAATTCGCGATTTCTTCTTCGGCCATTTTTCCAGCAGCCTCAGTCGCAGCGATTCCTTCTCCACGCTGCCGGGCTGCGGTTTCTGCTGCAATTCGTGCGATTCGGCGCTCATCTTCAAGAGCCGTTGTACGTGCTTCTTCTTTCTTCACAACGGAATGTGCTTCGATGAATTGTCGAATCCGTTTTTCGATTGTGTTTTGTACACCTTTCCGGAGTGTTAGACCCGATTTCTTCGATTCAAATCCAAGTCCGTGTAATAGGGCCCGCCATCCATTTTCGATAACAATGTCGTCTTCATTGTGGACATGTTCGATTCCAAGTGCCATTAGACTAGCCTTCACGATGCCGTGCTCTGACAAAGAGAGATGCCCGTCCCATTCTCCTGTTGGATGTTCAGGGATTATCCAGACACTTTTCGATGAATCCGCTCTGTCGATATCCTTTACTCGTCTCTTCAGTTGTCTTTCGCGTTGAATGGATCCGTCCGTGTTTGCCACGGAATCAATCTTCACACTCGGAGGAGTCCATCCTTTGGCAGCACCCGAAATCCGGAGTGAATTTCCTTCAATCTTCGCACCGCCTATACTATCGTGGATATGTGGAAGTAAGGCGATTGGCATGTCGGACCAACATAGGTTATGATTGGGATGGATGGCTACTCCGAATCGCTGGGCGCAAGCAATGGCAACCTCCCAACTAGGACTTACTTTTCTGAGGAATCGATGCCAGTCACGTAGCGCCCATTCATTTTCTAATCGATGCTCCTTACTTCGGAGCCGACGTCGCAGGATACCAGGTGGCTCAGTGTTGGGCAAATCATCTGATTCGAGAAGCCCAGTTACGAATTCTAGATCTTCTTGATTTTTTATCGAATCAAGTAACTCACTTGCCCACCAATCCGTGGTATATGAGGCTGGAACGAGCTTCTTGTTATTCTCAAGGAACTCTCCAAAACCAAGCATTAGCTCTCCATTATCCCAGATTGCACGGACCTTAGATTCTATTTGCAACCAATCCTCCTCGGTCTGAATTCGTTGAAACGTTCCATCTTCGAGTAGAACAGATGGGCCATCGATCTCATCTGTTGGCGTGATAGCACAGGCCTTCCCCGGACGTTCTATTTTCATCTGAGTTCCGACTGAGAGAAATTCACCCATGGCCCTCATGGAAGCAGGATTCATTCCTGCGGCAGCAAGACCTGAAGCTCTTGGACGGCCGTAGCGTAGACGGAATCCACCAGGTCGATTTGGCATTCCAAAGACCGGACGTCCTGCAATGATATCCTTCAGGAATCGCTTATCGATGGGGATTTTCCTTGATACGAACTTCTCCTCATCGGATTTGCCATCGTCTTTTCCACGATTTGCAAAATCACTAATGAAGGACCAACCAGGAATCTCCAATCGCTCTACGTGCTTCTGAATCTTCGGTGCTTTGAGACAGAGCCCCTCACCAATCACGAGTAATACACCACCTCGTACACGCCCGTCGTCGATATTGCGCACTTCGCGATATCCCGCACATTCCTGTTCCTCGGTAGATTCACCATTAATCATCACGGGACAAGCCCTGACAATTACGTCAATTTCTTCGGGTGTTGGCCTGTATTGCAAACCCCCACGATAGAGGCCAAATTCCTCTTTGACACGTTCTACTTCGGGGTCAGTCGGGTTATACTTCGCTATGCCTAACTCAGTTCGAATCATGTCTCCAATTAGGACTGCCATCGCTTGTGCGGTGCCACCAGCAGCGCGAATTGGACCACAGAAATCAATGGATAAGAAAGTGGTACCGTCTGTATTGCTGAGTAGTCTCACCTGCCCAATCCCTTCCAGAGGTGCAACCAAGATCGCTTCAGTTAGAATGGCAAGTCCAGTCCTCAATCCAGCATCTATCGCCTTGATTTGATCCCCGGTCCGTTCCATCATTCTACGAGCAACATCTTGTCCGATTTTGATCGCCGTAATCTCTCTCTCTTCTACCTTGAGCATCTCACGAATATCCTCGGCGACCTCGAGGCCATCGAGATATTCGGCGAGGAGCTTCTCCGTCCTATCAGCGAGATCCTCTGCACGGGGGATTTCGACTTCAGTAGACATGTCAAGTCCTTTTGCACGTGCTTCGGCAGCAACCCCGTAGAGTCGTTCCGTCTCCTCATCTAGCGCCTGATGGTAACGTTCCATCTCAGCAGAGAGACGCTTTTCATCGATGGCAGACATCGTTTGATTCGCCATTCGATGCCACCTCGGAAACGGTACTGAAGAATGACGCTCTTTGAACAAATCGCTAGGACTGACAACCTTCATGCTTCGTCGTCGTTGCCTACAACCAATGGCGACTCCTACGACTCCAGCAGAGGCCCGTGCCCTTCTCATCGAACGGGTTCGAAATCTCGCTTACCTGTATCAGCCGGAAGACCCCTTTACTCTTGCATCTGGCCGTATTTCACCGCATTTCTTCGATATGAAACCGGTTATGTGCGATCCAGAGTGCGCTCATCTTCTCGGGGTTCTAACCCATGATACGCTTGAGAGCATAGGAGATATCGATGCAGTTGGGGGCCTCGAACTAGGGGCAGTTCCTCTGACTGGTATTGTGATTGCTAAAGCCCCTGCAGGTAGCGGACTTCGCGGCTTCATTATCCGGAAGGAACCCAAGGGCAGAGGGGGCCGAAAGACTGGCAATCCGCCAGGCATTGAGGGTTCGACCCTGAAGGCAGGAGATCAATGCATTATCCTCGAGGATGTCACCACTACCGGCGGTTCTGCGCTAAAGGCCTGTGAGAGATTGGCAGAAATCGGCTGTAAGGTGGTTGGTTGTATCACAATCCTCGATCGAGAGGAAGGTGGTGCTGATGCCTTTAGAGATGCAGATATCCCCCTCTATGCATTGTTACGCCTTTCCGACATCCGAGCATGATGCATGAGGCTAAATCCCACCCCTGTCTGGTTGAGCCATGGCTGGAACCAACGTAGTGATGAAGACGAGTGCAGGCGACATCAAGATTGAACTCTTCACGGATACGATGCCGGTGACTGCAGGCAATTTTCTCGCTCTTGCTTTAGATGGCTACTACGACGGCCTTCACTTCCATCGCGTCATCCAGGGTTTCATGCTTCAGGGTGGCTGCCCCCACTCCGCAGATCCAAACTCTCCTCGAGCTGGAACCGGTGGTCCAAAGGGTGGAGGCACTTACACAACTACTGACGGCCAGTCCATTGTCCGTGACCGTGGCGGCAATATCCCTGATGAACTGACTCAAAAGTTCTCTAACGAGGTTGGTACACTCTCGATGGCAAATACGGGTAGACCAAACAGCGGCGGTTCCCAATTCTTCGTCAATACGCAGCACAACGATTTCCTCGATTGGTTTGGGCGCGGCGCATCTGCTCATCCAGTATTTGGAAAAGTCATCGAAGGAATGGATGTAGTGAAAGCGATTGAAACGACTCCAACTGGCCCCGGTGATCGGCCCCAAACTCCTCAAAAAATCGAGTCCATTACTCTCGTAATTTGATTGTTATGGCTTTACTGAATATGTGGTCAGTCGGCCATTTATTGCAATGGTTTGGGTTTGGCTTCTTAACGAGAATTGGCTGGCCATTGTTCCTTTTCCTATCGATTGGATGGGAGATTTTGGAAATCTTCCTTCCATACGAATTTACAGAGGAGGTTTGGGAGAACAAAATTTCAGATCTTGTGGTTAACACCGTTGGCTTTCAAATTGGTCGCTGGTGCCACCTTAGAAGGTTCCAAGGTGGGTCTGAAACCATCCCTTCAAGCATCAAGGATAAGTGACTCCCCTGCGCGTAGTGATAGTATGCGAAAATGGATTCCATGGGTAGCTATCCTCGCTGTAGCTGTAGCTGTGATGCTTAGCCTACCTACCACAGTGGATCCAATCGTGAATAGGACTGTAGCCGATGTTCCGTTGCCCCCTTCGCCTCCATGTCCGCCCGGAAGTGATTGTGCTGATACACATCCTTGTTCTACAGAAACGATGCCATCAGATGAGTTTGAGACTCGGTGGACTGCTGTAGGAAATAATCGCATGATGTCATCTCCCCATGCAACCGATCTCAATGGAGATTCAGTCCTTGACATTGTTGTTGGAACTGGTGCGGAAGAGTCGCACTCCGGCTCGATTATCGCAGTAGATGGTGCTTCTGGAAATTTACTTTGGGAAGCGGAAACCGACGGCGAGATGTTCGCATCCGCGCAGTTTGAGGATCTCAATGGCGACAATGTTGACGACATTGCTCTTGGAGGAAGAGATCAGCAAATGTTCGCAGTGAATGGTGCAACCGGAGATATCCTTTGGAGTTTCGATAAGGCCTCCACACTCCGTGAGGCGTGGTACCAGTTTTACTCTGGACAGTTCATTGATGACATCAATGATGACAATGTCGCCGATTGGTTAGTGGCCAATGGCGGAGATCCGATGAAGGAACCCGATGATGAGAGAGATAATGGGTACCTGATGATTCTCTCGGGAGCTGATGGACAGCCCCTAGGCGTCGCGGATCTTCCAGATGGTCGTGAGACGTACATGTCCCCTTTACTCTACACGCCTCATCCTGATATGGCCATCGAGGTTCTCTATGGAACCGGTGGAGAGACTTGGGATGGCAGTCTCTGGTCTACAAGTATAGATGCCATTATGCAAGGCGATCTTAGCACCTCGACCCAAATTGTAGCGCCTACTCCCAACGTGAAAAAGGGCTTCATGACTCCTCCTGCGATTGCAGACCTTACTCTCGATGGGATTCAAGATATCGTGGTATCCTCCTTCGATGGTCGATTGATTCTAGTGGATGGTCGTAATTACACACACACATGGACCATCGATATGCATGAAGTTGTTGAAAATGGGACTGCTTCAGGTCTAGAGTCTTGGGCCTCGCCCACGGTAGGATACTTCACTCCAGATTCAGTTCCTGATGTATTCGTCAACTATGTTATCGGCGTCTTCCCCCAGTATTCATCGTCTTACTATGCGCTTGTAGATGGAGCTACAGGCGACATCCTTTGGAGTGAGACGACAGAACATACAATCTTCACGAGTCCCCTTTCTGTGGATCTTGATTCTAATGGTCGAGACGACATTGTCCTTGTTCGAGGGGCTGAAGAATGGAGAGAAGAAGGCTCTCTATCTTACAATTCTGCAAGCGTTCTTGATACTTGTAGTATGAACACCATTTCATTGTACAATCGAACGAATCTCAGTATTGGAACACCGTTGATTGCCGATCTCGATATGGATGGTGATTTGGAGATGGTTACTACGACTACTACGGGATATCTGAGCGAGACTGAGGGATGGACGTTGACACGCATGGATCTCAATGCATCTACACCAACGCGTATTGGTTGGGGTGCATACATGGGCTCACAATACGATGGTTTGTTCCTCGATTGAAAGACCTCTTGAAGGTCCTAATTCCGAAATATAGGGGGAATCCTCAAGCATCGGCAAATGACCTAATGAATTTATGGAACTGAGTGTGGATGAGGCATTGACTCTGGCCAATCTTATCCGTTCGGATCGTACGGTTCCTGGAATTACTAGGAGTGCAAAGGTGCCTTCAGAGGATGACTCCATCGATTGGACATTCAAAACAGCCGATGGAAAGGTGTTGAAGGACGCTGATAGGATTGCTGAAATCAACGCGCTCACTATTCCACCAGCCTGGACAGAGGTATGGGTGTGCCCCAATAATCGGGGGCATATCCAAGCAACTGGTGTCGACGGCAAAGGGCGCCTGCAATACAGATATCATCCTGATTGGATTTCAATGAAGACCAGAATGAAGTTCGCAGGTATTGCAGGATTTGCAGAAGTACTCCCTGCATTAAGGAAGAAAATCACTCGTGATTTGAAGCGCGATTCCATGGATCTCGAAAAGGTCAGTGCTCTTGTTGTCCGCCTTATGGACCTCTATAACATCCGAGTGGGTAGTGATGAATATGCTCGGACCAACGAATCTTACGGTCTAACCACACTCCGTAATGGTCACATGATTAGGAAGACAGGAGATAACGCCGAAGGTAGACATGATGCTGTATTCTCATTCACAGGTAAGTCCGGTAAGTCATGGGAGATTCTGATTGAGGACGATAATATCGTTGATCACCTTCTCGAAACACGTAAGTTGGGATCAAGAGGTAAGGACACAGACCTGTTCCACTTCGTGAATCCAGAGACAGGAAATGAGAACGATTTGAAGGCCGAGCACATCAATCAATATATCCAGGATGCAACTGGAGAATCTTACACAGCGAAGGATTTCCGTACATGGGCTGCGACATGGAAATGTGCATATCGTCTCGCTTTTATCGATAACGACACTAGAGGAAGTGTTCTTGAGGAATTCATTGACACATTACCTGCAAATGGGAATCTCCAGAATCTCGTGAATAAAGATGAACGAATCCTCCTCGATTCAGACACTGCGAGGAATAAGGCGATGCTTGCCGTTATTGACACAGTTGCATCAAATCTAGGAAACACTCGTGCTGTTTGCCGTTCATCCTACATTCATCCCCTCTTCCTCGAATCTTTCCTCGATGAAAGCCTCGGAAAGAAGTGGTCTAAAGGTCAAGAAGGGCCACGAAGGACAGGCCTCTCCGATGAAGAGTCAATTGCGCTGAACGTCCTTCGACAATGAGGTTGAGGACGAAACTCCATAGCCCGATTGTGAAGTCATTGATTCATGGAAGAACGGATCGAACGCGACACCATGGGCACACTTTCGGTGCCAAGCGATCGTTACTGGGGTGCGCAAACCGCTCGTTCCCTGATGAATTTCGATATCGGTGAGGATGCAATGCCCGAAGGCGTCATCCGCGCTTTCGGCATTCTCAAGATGTCAGCGGCAGAGACAAACAAGGATCTCGGAACATTGGATGGCGATGTAGCGGACCTGATTATCGCCGCAGCATCCGAGGTCGCCTCTGGTTCGCTGAATGATCATTTTCCTCTACGTGTGTGGCAGACTGGTTCGGGCACGCAGTCTAACATGAATGCGAATGAAGTAATCGCAAATCGAGCAATAGAGATGGCTGGAGGAGTGCTTGGAAGCAAGGACCCGGTACATCCCAACGATCACGTCAATAAAGCTCAGTCCAGTAACGACACCTTCCCCACAGCGATGCATATCTCAGCTGCTGAAGCCATTATGCACAGCGTGATTCCTTCTGTCCGATCTCTTCGGGATTCATTCCAGGAAAAGTCAGAGGAATGGTCAGATATTGTGAAAATTGGCAGGACTCATCTGATGGACGCAGTCCCCCTGACTCTTGGTCAGGAAGTTGGAGGATGGGTCGCTCAGATTGACGCTTCTCTATCCCGTATCGAAGCATCGATGGATGACCTCTACGAAATTGCCCTCGGAGGTACCGCGGTTGGAACCGGCCTAAACACACATCCGGATTTCGCCGTAGGAGTTGCCTCAAAGATTGCGGGCCACACTGGTCTTCCATTCCGAAGTGCTCCAAACAAGTTCGCTCAACTCGCAGCTCACGATGCAATCGTCGCGACGAGTGGAGCGTTGAGTGTTCTTGCAGTTTCTCTGATGAAGATCGCCAATGATGTTCGATGGCTCGGCTCAGGTCCAAGGAGTGGCCTTGGGGAGTTAGAGTTGCCAGCGAATGAGCCGGGTTCATCGATTATGCCTGGAAAGGTCAATCCTACTCAGTGTGAGGCGTTGACGATGGTTTGTGCCCAAGTAATGGGGAATCACACAGCTGTAACCGTTGGCGGGTCGCAAGGTAACTTCGAATTGAATGTGTACAAACCCATGATGATACACAACCTACTACACTCTGCACGTATTTTGACAGATTCCTGTCATTCATTCCGTGAGCGCTGTATCGACGGCCTTCAGCCCAATCGCGAGAACATCCGAGAGCATCTCGACAATTCATTGATGCTCGTTACAGCTCTGAATAACCACATAGGATATGATGCAGCTGCGAAGATTGCGAAGAACGCTCATGAGAATGGGTTGACGTTGAAGCAGAGTGCCCTTGAACTCGGACTTCTCACTGAGGCCCAATTCGACGAATGGGTCCGGCCAGAAGATATGACTGGGCCGAAATAAACAGCAATTTTGCATCTAGACCCTCTGTCCAAAGAGGTAAAGGAGAATCTCTTCATCCAATGTGCATGGACGCTTACTTGGAGTTGCTTTCAAAGCAGAAAGACATTGAGACGATTGGCCAAATATCGGGTCTCCTTGGATGGGATCAGGAGGTCATGATGCCGCCAAAGGCTGCACCGCTACGCGCTGAACAACTTGCATGGCTTTCCAAAACGCGTCATGGTATGATGACGGATTCTCTAATGGGTGATTTACTCTCTACTGCTGAATCTGAAGACGATGGAACTAATCCAACTCGTTCAGGAAACTTACGACTCATCCGAGATGCCTATGATAAGTCCACTAAGCAACCTACAGATTTCGTAGAAAGGTTAGCTCGTCACAAGTCCAAGTCGATTGTATCGTGGACAGAGGCACGAGCCAAAAACGACTTCTCGATTTTCCGTGATGATCTCGCAACGATGGTTGATCTTGCTCGCGAACTTGCTGACTACCTTGGATACGAAACACTTCGATACGATGCACTTCTTGACCTCTATGAATCGGGCCTAACAGTTGCTCGCCTCGACCCTCTCTTCGCTGGACTCCGTGAGTCCTCAGTCCCTCTTATCCAGGGGGTGAATGTAGATGGTGGAGCGCATGATTGGGTCTACCGTCATGAGTGGTCGAAAGAAGGACAGGAGAATCTCAGCCAGGCTCTTTCCGAAGCAGTGGGCTTCGATTTTGGAGCAGGTCGTAGAGACGAATCCACTCACCCATTCTGTGGTGGAGCAAACCCTGACGATGTTCGTTGGACTACTCGGTATGATTCTCGCGAACCGTGGGGAGCAATCTTCGGAACCTTGCATGAAACCGGACATGCCCTCTATGAGCAAGGACGTCCGAGAAACTTGGATTTTGAACCCAGTGGACACGCTAACGGATTAGGAGTACATGAGAGTCAGAGTCGTCTCTGGGAGAATCAGGTTGGACGTAGCCTTGCATTCTGTGAATGGAGCCTTCCAATGTGGAAAGAACACTTCCCTGAGAACATGGATGGCGTAAGTGCAGAAATGCTCTGGAGGGCAATCAACCAGGTTGAACCGAGTTTGATTCGTGTTGAAGCGGATGAAGCCACATACAATCTCCACATCATGATTAGGTACGAGGTTGAGAAACTGCTTATCTCAGGCGAACTTGATGTTGATGATTTACCGGATGCATGGGACGATATGTACGAGCGTTACCTAGGTATCCGTTCCCCTGATCGTAAACAAGGAGTCCTCCAGGATATTCATTGGTCGATGGGAGCGTTCGGCTACTTCCCAACCTACACATTGGGTAACTTATACGCGGCCCAACTTCTTGTCGCAGCTCGCAAAGATCTCGAATCAGTCGGCCATACTTTGGAGGATGATTGGCGCGAAGGGACCTTCACTCCTCTCTTAGGGTGGATGCGTGAACACGTCCATGCTCGGGGCTCAATACTAACTCCTGCTGGCCTCATTGAGGAGGCCACGGGTGAAGCGCCTACACCGGCCCCCTTCGTTGATTATTTACGTGATAAGATTGGCACAATCTACGGTTCAGTTTGATTGTAACGATTGAACATGGGAACGAGGCGTCCTTATGCGCCGCCACCCCTGAACCGAATCATGGACGGACCGCGGACACTTGCTGCGGAATCTGTTGCATGGATGGAGAGGCGAATGCCTCAGAGCATCTCTGCAGTCCATATCGATGATTCTTTGATTCTTGCAGGAGATTGGAATGGAGCAATTGTTGCTTGGAACTTAGAGGGGGAGGAGTTGTGGTCAACAGATGTGGGTGACCGAGTTACTTCCTTCAAAATCGACCAGAACGATCAGAGTATTCGTTGTATAGCTGGCCGAGAAGCACTGAGAATCAACCCAATAGATGGCGATATTATATGGCGGACTGAATTCGATGGTTCGACAGATATCTTGGCCTGTGCAGATGAAGGTAGATGTTGGGTATCATCATCAGTCTATGATATCGAATTGAATGATTTCATAATTTGTGCAATCACACTTATCGACGCAGATGGGGAAATCATACACAGGCTAGAATTCGATGAACGACCTTGGTCACTTCATATCTTGCCATCTGGAGAAATCGCCCTGGGTCTCGGACGACCTAGAGGGGGGCTACTGCATCTGAAGCCAGACGGAGATCGATTGATCGACACCCATCTTGATTTAGGCGATTCACCCGTATGTTGTGGCACTGGTCAGAGCGAGATCCTACTAGGGCACATCGATGGCAGTATTACAGGGATCAACATAGATGGCAAACCAGAACCTCTCCCGTCGATTACGAAGGAAACAATCGAATGCATGGTCAAGGACGCATCCCGTCTCTTAATCGGGACATCGGAAGGGAGTGCTATTTGCTATGACAATGAAAACATCTCTTGGTCTATTGATCTAGAAGCCGAGATCGAGAATATTTGCATCTCTAATCGAGAGCGAGCCTGGTTTAGTACTTGGTCAGGAAGAAGTGGCCTAATTTCACTTTTAGATTCGGACAGTGGAGAAATAATCACTCATCTCACATTATCAGCACGACTCAGAGATATCGCCGTTCACGAGGGATTTACTGTAATCGGAATGGACGATGGTCGCTTACTCGTATTCGAGAACGAGATGCTTGCAAGACGAATAGATTCGGCTCCAACAGAGGCAAACAATCGTTCTGATTTGAGAGATCGGCTCCGCGCGTTAAGAAAATAGAATATAACAAATCTGCATCGGAAATAGGGGTCATAGAACGTTAATTTCCCAAGAAAAGTGCCATTTTCTTGCAAAAGTTAATAGACATCCCTTGCTTATGCTAAGTTACCGCTCCGGGGGAGTGGCGTGACGGGGCAACCTGTTGCGGGGACTCCGGTCCGGAACCGCAAACCTGAGCGGTTCCGATCACTCGGCAACGAGTGGACGGAAGGTCGATCATTACGATGAGAGACCTGGAGACGACAGCAAAGGGAAACCGACGCTGGAACGAATCGGGAAGCTTCGGCAGAACGAGGAGAACGCAACCAAACGCAGCAATGCGGAGGGGGCTCGCTCCAAATCCAGTATCCGGGAATGAACAGAGGGGAAACCCGAAGGGAATGAACGAGAGAGAGAGGAGAAGTAGGTAACTACGGAACCGATCAACTGGAAAGACGACTGGGAATCGAAGGGCAACCGGAGAGGAACAGGAGTCAACCGCGGAGTTGAGCAGAGGGGGCGAAGTCCACCCGACGGAACCCCCTCTGCTCGCTCCCACC
>DAYJ01000096.1:16650-24346 GCA_002506875.1 Euryarchaeota archaeon UBA40
AACCCCCTCTGCTCGCTCCCACCTTGTCCTCTTGGACGATGGAATCCTCATCCTTCTGCTAATCAATCATTGTGGTATTGATTACCCTCAAATAGGCGTTTTCAAAAGATTCGTTGAATCGCCAAAATTGGCATTCATTACCAGGATCTCTAGCGTCTACTTCAACATCATTCGGAGCTCTTCAACCGAACGCATTTCATCGAAGTAGATGGTTTCCAATGAATCGTAGAGCTCTTTGTCACCTAACGTTTCAATCATAGGTAGGATTTGTCCATAGGTTTCACTTGCTTTCATTTCAGTTTTGTAAGCCTCTTTCAGCATCTCAGTGTAATCCATTGTATGGATAATCTCAGTATCGGCTCGATCTGTAGTTGCTATTCCATCCAATTTTACAATTGCAGCTCGGACAGCAGCAGCATGAGTAGTTGATTCAGTGACTTCTTCGGAAAAATGTGCAGAAAGTTGTAGTCTATGAATCCCTGATACATAGGCAGAATAGTGCGCATACATCGCAATAGCACGTAATTCCCAAGCAAGTGCACCATTGAGCGCATCGATAATACCTGAACGATTCATTGTCATCAGTTGTCGCTTAACACGGAATCGAATAAACCATTGGAATATACTGTTTTGACCTATATCACATAGGTCTTACAGCCGGTAGGCTTGAAATCGAGGGGCTTGACCGTTAAACATGGCTGTCAGGCGGATTCGAGCAATCCTATTGACCCTCGTTCTATTTCTTGCGCCTCTTGCAGGATGTTTTGGTACGGATCAAGAAGACCCTCAACTCGAACCAACTCATTGGCTACCTCCTGTAGAGGAGCGTTTCGATATGATTTACCAAGCCGATGATGTATTCTCACGCGTTTCATGGAATGGTTCGTATGGTATCGGTGACTCTCTCTCCGTCTTTGTTCCAGTTCCTGAGATTGATGCCTCTGATGGAGGAGCTGGAGTGACAGGTGGTGCTGAAGTCCATCTCGGTCTTTGGCTCCCTATCATCGAGGGTTGCGATTGGAGTTCTGCCGAATTACCTGTTGAATGCCAGGTACCAGTCATAGCAGAAATTGGCCCTTACTATGACGATGGCGATGTTGATGCGTTGACGCCCGCAGATCGGCTTGGGCGCTTCCTCATCGAGAATTTTGTTCCTCATGGTTACGGTGTGGCCCAGGTATCTGTTTTCGGGACCGGAGAATCAAATCACTGCATGGATTTGATGGGTTACGATGAACAGGCAGGCATCAAGGCAGCGGTTGACTGGCTTGGTTCTCAAGCATGGTCAAACGGCCGCGTTGGTGCAATAGGTAAGTCCTACGATGGCAGCACACCTTGGAATGCTGCTGCTTCTGGATCTGAACACCTCGCTACAATCGTCCCAATGTCTGGTCTTATTGGAGTCCATGATTTGATGTGGCGAAATGGTAGCATGGAGGCACGAGGTGCCATCATGCACAATGGTGTGTACGGGTCTTTCGGTCTTGATGGTGATAGTGGCGATATCGAAAATGCCTGTGAAGGCTATATCGAAGGATATTATGCAGGACCAGCCGCTTACATGACTGGAGATAATCTTGGTTGGACCGGTTCAGATTATTGGGAGGAACGCCATTTCCTTACTGGTGCTCTTGATGTATACAACGGTTCGATTTACATCATCCATGGGATGCAGGACTGGAATGTTGATCCCCATATGGCTTTCCCTGCACATCAGATGTCTATCGATGCAGGTTTCGATGTCAAGGGACTTTATGGTCAATGGGCCCACGATTATCCTGACCGAGAAAGCGGACACTCTTCTCTTTCTAGTGGACGAGGTGCAGAAGCGTATCCATACACGTTGCGGTGGGATTGGGCTGACGATCTCCTCGAGTGGTTCGACTTCTATCTAAGAGACATTGGTCCACAGCCTCGACTAATAGCTGAGATTCAGGATAATATGGGCGGTTGGCGCGTCGAATCTACTTACCCTCCTGAGGATATTGAATGGGTTATGATGAGTATGGATGAATGCGAGGTTTTGTCTGGTGGAGCAACAATCACCTCTACGAGTCAGACAACCATTGAGTGTCCAATGTTTGAGAATGAAACTCGTATAATTGGAACTCCGACTTTCCATGTAGAGGCGCAAATCTCCCTATTGGCAACTTCAGGACATCTCTTCGTAGAGATGGTTCGCGCGTCTGATGGTATGCATCTTGGACATGCAGTCATGGATCTCAGATTCCACGCCGGTGGCAAGGACGGACAAGTCCTGACACCTGGAAGCACAGTGATTGCTAAAATGGAGTTCTTTGGCATGGATGTTGTTGTTCCTGCAGGAGATGGCATACAGTTACTCGTTAGTCAAACGGGAGAGGATTACATCCCAAGTCCAGTTTCAACTCAGGCTGTGACGATTTCGCTTGACGGAAATAGTGCTCTTGGCCTCTCTACAGTCGATCGGACCTGCGAAGATCTCTTCCTTCCACCGATGCATGAAATATACCCACAATGCTCCATAGATGATAATTCAGAAGAGTAATCGTCAATGAAACAGCATATTTTTGACTGAATTGATGTAATTCTACACAATGGGTTGGAAGCACATAGTGGCATCTAGTGCCGCCACTGGAGCATTATTGGCAATTTTCATCCTTGGAGTATTTGTCCTAGCCGAGATTGATCCAGGTTCATTTGGAGGTTTATGTGGTAGTTTTTTTGCGCTATCGGCGCTTTCAGCTTACATCGTCAATGAGATATCGAAACGGGCCGATTGGCCAGAAGTAGGCCTCAAAAACCTGATTCCTGTGGCATTTATTACATCGATAATTCCCCTATTTGGACCCCTATTTGGATTACCAAATAACGATCCAATTACATTAGCCACAGTGGTCCTTTTTGGTGTCATTGGAGGAGCATTTTGGAGCATTCCTTTTGCAGGATGGGCATTTTACAGTGAAAGAAAAACCACACAAATAGTCGATTCATCTACACCAGTACCTGTAATATTGACTGAATCAGAGTGATTGCTTTGAATGTGACATCAAGAAGTTCAGGTGTAAACCTTAGCACCTGGTTCCTAGTTGGCTTGTTATTCGCTCATTCTGCCATAGTTCCCGCGGCCGCAGAAGGGCGCTCTTCACCGACAATTACGCATGCAATCGACCGTCATGATTGGCATTCAAACGAGGTAATCGAGGTTACGACCTTCATCTCGGATTCACCTTACAATGCGCTTTACACAATCCAATGGTCTGTTTTCGGTTCTGGAACTACTCCATTACTTCAGGGCAATCAGATATTCCAGACCTCTGGATCGTCGGATTCAACTGTTTTTGATGTCTATGGTTTCTACATGGGTAATCGATTATACAGTATCGAAATCGAAGTTTTTGATTCGGTTGATTCACTCATTGAATCTACAGAAATCACCTTTTTTGTTATTGGACAGACGATTACTCCTACCTACTCGGATTTGCTTGTTTTCGGCGATTCTCTTAGCGACATGGGCAATGCTCGTTCAGCCCTTAATGTCCCTGATGTCCCTCCATATTGGCAAGGTCGATTCTCAAATGGCCCCGTGTGGGTTGAGCATGTTAGTGACCGTATGGGCCTTTCAACGTCAATTGGCACCGGTTCTTCGGCTGGCGATAATCGGGCTTTTGGTGGCTCTCAAACAGGAGCCGGTAACTCCTACATCGTACTCCCCAATGTTGGTACTCAGATTACGGCTTACTTTGCAAACGTACAGGCTACTGTTCCATCTGGCTCCATTGTCGCCCTTTGGGCTGGAGGAAATGATTTCCTTTACGGGTCAGCTAACTCCAATGTAATTGTCACGAATATGGAAGCTCATATCCGTCAATTATCGACGGCAGGGGCGACCGAGTTCATCATTCCAAATCTCCCTCCCTTAGAATTGACCCCAGAGATTTTGAGCAGAACCCAAGCACAGCAGTCCACGATACGTTCCGAAGTTATCTCCTACAATCAGAAGTTGTCAAACCTTGTAGGGAATCTCTCCGCAGAACTCAATCTTACAATTCACATGGTCGATGCGTGGTCAATATTCCACGAGATTGTGCAGAATGAGGAGCATTTTGGTTTCACGGATACACAATCCGCTGCGTGCCGAGGTGGTGTCAGCCTTCTACCTCTGCCAATCTGTAATTCTGGTGATCCAATCTCTCCTAATGTGGATGAGTATCTATTCTTCGATAAGGCCCATCCAACCCGGGTGATGCATCAGACAATTGGTCATCTTGCGATTGAAGCAATTGGTGAGCTAGATATTGATGGCGATGGTATTTCTGATACAAACGATATCTGTAATTGGACTAGAAATGAAACCGTTGATTCTGTAGGTTGTTCATGGGAACAAAGAGACGGAGACGACGATGGCGTGCCAAACGGTGACGATCTTTGTCCGAATACTAATGCTGGAGCTAACTCAGTTGATGCTTTTGGATGCGCTGATAATCAGCGTGATTCAGATCAGGATGGCTTAGTCGACTCAATTGATCCATGCCCTGACGGCCCTTCTGGTCCAGATTATGATTTGGATGGTTGCGCGGACGAGGTGGATTCAGATGATGATAATGATGGCTACGAAGATACCGTTGACGAATGTCCTCGAGGAGCAGTCGGCCTTCATTCCGATGACTTGGACCAAGATGGCTGCAATGATTTAGAGGATTACGATGATGATGGCGATGGCCTTAGTGATGCGGACGAAGATATTCTCGGTAGTGATGAAAGGGACCCAGATACAGATGATGATGGAGTAATGGATGGAACAGATGCCTTCCCATTAGATCCAGAAGAATGGAGTGACGCCGATGGAGATGGTTGTGGTGACAACCGAGATCAGTTTCCAAGTGATCCTACTGAATGTAGGGATAGGGATGGCGATGGAGTGGGAGATGCAGGCGACGCCTTCCCTGATGATTTGACCGAATGGGAAGATTCGGATAATGACGGATTTGGAGATAACAGCGACATTTGTCCCAATGAAACGGGTGATGCAATCCAACCTCTAGGCTGTCCGGATCTAGATGGAGACGGATACGGTGACTCTGTTGATGTCTTCCCGACAGATTCCAACGAATGGAATGATACTGATTCGGATGGTGTCGGCGACCATTCAGATATCTTCCCAGAGGATCCATCGGAATGGTTGGATTCTGATGGTGATAGTCAAGGCGATAATAGCGATGCATTCCCATCTGATCCATCGGAATGGTTGGATTCTGATGGCGATGGATATGGAAATAATCAGGATCTCTTCCCAGAGGATTCCAAGGATTGGGCCGATTCTGATGGTGATGGTTGTGGAGACAATACCGATCTCTGGCCGAATAATCCACAGGAATGTGGTGATCGCGATGGAGACGGTTTTGGAGATAGTATGGACGTTTTCCCGGATAACCCGTTGGAATGGTTCGATCAGGATGGAGATGGAATTGGGGATAACTTCGACGTTGCCCCCTTCGATCCAGAACTTCGAACTCCAGAAGATCTCGCCCGCCAAGAGAATGAACGTACAGTAACTTATGCAATGATATTGATTGGATTACTTGCTCTGATTTTTGCCGCTGTTGCTGTTGTTTTCTACATTCGAATGGAAGAGTCTCGTATTAGTGAACCATCATCACTCTATGATTCGATAACGGAATTTTCAGTACCAGTTACTGCACCACCTGCCGATATGTTTGGTGGAGGCACGGCATCTAATGTCCAGTCGGAAGAAGATGTAGAATCACGGATTCTGTGATTATGGTACAAGTTCCATCTGGAGTAAATCACTGATTTTTTCAGCAATCTCTTCCAAGCCATTCACCTTGGATTTCGCTCGAATGGAAAGGCTTGTTTTTGCTTCTGTACCTGAGTTACGGATTCCAAACGACGCCTCGATACCATCGATATCCCCTCGGAGAAGGAAGAGTCCTGGTTCTCCTTCAATCCCTCTGCGCTCGAGGTTTACTTCTCGCCCCTTCAAGGAAATCAGGATTATTTCTTCGATTCTATCTGTAATCGGACCAACACCAGTCCATCGGGATCGATCGGTATCACGGATGGATACACGTCGCTTCCACCCAGATGTGAATGCTGGAGCAACATCCATGGTATTGAGAGCAGCACGCGCCATCAACTGTGAGATTAGTGTAGCTGCCCCATCACCCACCAATCTCCATTCATCATCAATGACTGGATGTGGCGAGGCGAGAACTAGGTGACCGGAATCTTCAGCTCCAATGATTTTTGGCCACGATGCGCCGCTCAAATCCTCTGTGCCCAACGCTTGTGTTAACCAACGATCACCAACAGCACATTCGTGAATAATCACGTTACTTCGAAGACGAGCCATTGATGCAGTCAATGCAAGATCGGTTTCGATTGAGAAAGCAGCAGTCATTCGTTCGATTCCATTTGCAGACCATGCCCGCATTAAATCATCAGCCATTTGGTCTCCATCGACTACCTTCGCACCACCATCCATAGCTTCGATTAGGAGGCAACGATCACCATCTCCGTCCAATGCGGCCCCAATGAGACTTCCAGCACTTGGGGGGCTGCTTCCATGCAAATCTCCTAATTCTTTGAGCAATTTATGTTCATTAGTTTGCATTTCCTTCCATGTCCAGGAATCAGTAGGAGATAGATCACCTGCTCCACAGTTTTCGTTGAGTGGAGAATCTACATCAGAGATCTCCCGAAATGGGATTCCACGGCGGGCGAGACCTGTAGCGAACCATTCTGCTGCGGCTCCTCCAGATGAATCAAGAAGAAGTTCGGAGGTACCAAGCGTTTCAGTCCAATTGATAGATGTGGAATCAAGGGCGAAATCATTCGCTATTCCATCGAATCGTTTTGCAAGTGTATTTCGATGCCCTCGTTCCGCGTTGACCATCTTATCTGGAAGGCATAGCTCAGGATCAGGTTCTCTGTTTTCTTCAAGATCAGCGATTCTCCATATTGTGTCAGCGACACGCCGCTCAAATACTGGCATGGATTTCCGACCCTCTGCATCGAAGAACTTCACACCGGAATCGGAAGAAGGGTTGTGGCTTGCTGTTACCATGAGTCCGGCATCAGATCGAGTGCCGATGACTGAATTGTGTAGACCAGGAGTCGCAACCAGCCCACCATGGATGACTTCTGCCCCCACTTGATGGAGACCATCAGTCAATCCAGAGACTAGCATTGCATTACCGGGTCGTCTATCCCAACCAATCACAATTTTCGGTTGACGGCCGAGGTCTTCTTTGAGCACCTCTGCGAAAGCCATCCCGAGAAGCATGAACGCTCGACCATTTACTTCCCGCTTCTCGACAATTGCCTTCAGAGCCTCCAGGTCACTCATAGGAGCGGCTTTGACAGCCCCCCGGATGCCATCTGTTCCATGCAACAGAGGGCGTTCCATGCCATTCATTCCTTGACCGTCTGACCGGATTTGATCAGACCGCTCACGGTTACGTTCGGCCATGCACCAGATTCCTTCCCCATGATTGTGCCAGGGTTCGTCACGACATTACATCCAAGTTGAACTCCTTCACCGAGGATCGCTCCGAACTTTCTCAACCCTGAATCTTCGAGTAATTCCCCAGTTTCACCATCGCGAATGAGGATGTTACGTCCATCGTTCCGTAGATTGGATAGTTTGCACCCTGCTCCTATATTGACTCCTGAACCAAGAATAGAATCTCCCACA
>DAYJ01000077.1:0-1305 GCA_002506875.1 Euryarchaeota archaeon UBA40
CATAATGATGACAAGTCCTTGCCAATCATTCGAAACTGGGGCAGAAGGAGAATATGGGCACTGAGGAATCTCCTTCTTGTTATCAGGATCAGGGAGGATCATGTTGCATTCACCGCAAGCATACTGCTTGGAAACCATCTCAAGCATCCTCCTTTAGCCACTCAAAGGCACCTAGACCAGGCTGCTTACAATTCAAGCCAATCTTACTACTGCGGGGGTCGTTGTGATTAATCGACTTAGAGACGATACGCGCACGGATGTGGGTGCTTTCGCTAATGTTGCGGCCCGACTGGGACCCAACGATACGAGCAATTCCCTGACCTAGTTCCACATTGACAGGCTCCTCAAAAATCTGCGATTTGTGAAGTAGTGCCTCAACAGGACCGATCAAAACGAATGCTCCGAAATCGTTGACCTTCTGCACCTTTCCATCTACAACCTCACTCTGATCCATGGAGAACATGAGAGCCTTGTAGCGGACATTCTGGTAGATTGCACCATCACCATGAATCACACGGCCACGGCCGAGAACCTCATGGTCGAAGGTGAGGAGGATGAAGTCCTCCGTCTTCTGGTCGTATCGACCTTCAAATGCATTGAGAGCAAGTATGTTGATTGTCTCCTCAAGAGCATCCCCGAGTTGCATGTACTCGGGTGGAATGCGGATTGTGTCCTCCTTGTCAACGATGTAGTACATATTTTGGCCTCCAACTTTCCCCCCTTGACGAGGGCGAGGACGAGCGGGCCGTGACCCTGTTCGTCCTTCACCGGCATCGCCTCAGGAGGAGAGGTGCAAGTCGCCGACTTCCAGCCTCCATTTAAGCCCTACCTGTCTGCTAGGCTGCGTGAACACCCGTCGGAGAACCCAATTCAATGTGAAGGAACGCTTTCCGATGCGCTTAATCCGAAAATGTTGAAGTGGTCCGCGAACCGAATCAGAGTGTATCGAAGGATGTGACGTTCCATGAGCCCCCATAGAGTACCCACCATTGGCATCGTCCTGCTCTTCCTGATGAGCACCGGTTCGGCCTTGGTTACTCCTTCACCTTTGACTCCAGTCGAGCCCTCCGATAATTCACTCAGAAACACACAACCATGGACTGATGACAGCCCATGGGGACAGTATCTAGGAGAGGCCGATCGCAGGCAGACGCCCCCTGCTCATTCCCCTAATGGAGGAGCAGGGACTGGGTCGCCAAGTGCAGCGACCGTCCTTGGCTCGGTACTTGACCCTGTAGTAAATTGGAAATTTACTGACGATACCATTGGAACTACTTCTCTCTCAACTGCAATTGGTGACTTCTC
>DAYJ01000077.1:1689-6777 GCA_002506875.1 Euryarchaeota archaeon UBA40
CTATTCCCGGTCATCATACAAGAACAGGACATCGCTGGGACTCCACATTCATTCTTACGAATTATCGAAGGGGAAGACGCAAATCTAGCTTGGACTGTTGATCTTGGCCCTACACGGCCAATGAAAATTGGACCGATTGTTGCTGATATGAATGACGATGGCAAACCGGAAATTCTCGTGATGTTCGACAGCCAAGGAACATTGAACGTCGAAATGTGGAGTCCAACGCTCACTTGCACCCCTACAGGATGGTCCTCAGGAGGCTCACATTCTAGCGAACAACTCTGGACATGGACTGACGAGGGGCTGTCATTGGAACACCCCGTAGGCGCGAACGCGGGATGGCCTTCAGACCACCACCCTACTGCGCAACCCGTAGTCGCGGATCTCGACCTAGACGGGAATCCAGAGGTGGCCATCGCAGCAATCTCAGAAGCTACAGAGACGCCGGTTATCCTATCCATATCCCTACCGATGACTGGTTCACCTGAGGAAAACTGGAGAGCAGAAATACAAGAGGGATCACATCCATCCGACCTCACCTTTGCGCAGTTAAGTGAAAACACAGCATCTGTATTCCTAACATCGATTGAGGAAAATGATGGCCTCATGTGGGCATGGCGCCTAGATGGAGCCACAGGGGCATCCGAATGGAGTGGAGGGGCATCTCTTGGCAATCTAGACGGAGGGAGTTCGAACGCCCCACAGATTCGACTACCAGGCCCGATTGTTGCACAACTAGACTCCGACAATGCTCCTGAACTCATCCTAACAATTCCAACAGATGCAGGAGGAAATGGCCCCGTAGATGGGGCAGAGTTCATCGCAATAGAGGCAACTAATGCTGCAGAGATTTGGTCCTTCAACGCCTACGATGGCTACGCAGATGCTCCACCAGTTGTCTACGATGCAGATGGTGATGGAGTGGACGATCGCGTCTGTTGGATTACTTGGAGAAGCAATACTGGCTCTCGCGACGGACTAACAGGCTGCACAAATGTCGAATCAACACCCATAGAACGTTGGCGGCGAACATTGGAATCATCGAGTGGCACTCTAAACGATGAAATTGCAGTCGCACCTCCATTTTGGATGGATATCGATGGTGTTGGAGAACCTGAATTAATGGTCCCTTATGGCCAAAGTCTGCATGCCTTTGACGGTGACGACGGAACTAGTGCGGCTGTCTCATTGAACTGGAGTAATGAGATGGAACTGGAGACGCGGACTTGGGCTGCAGCCGCATTGGCAGACATCGACGGTGATGCGATGATGGACATTATCATTGGAGATTTGGTAATCTCTCACGGTGCAGCGGATGTCCGCCCCTTCATCGACGGCGGAGGTATCGAATTCGACCCACCTGAACCAGACCCTGGAGAGGTTACAACCGTAACGGCCTTCATAGAGAATGTCGGAACAGTGGTCACTGATGGACCTGTAGACGTAGTTCTCTATGCTGATGGTATTGAAATTGGGCGTGACCGTATCCAGGCCCTCGAACCGGCAAATCCCAGCGGGACTGGAACCTTTGACCGAATTAGTGTCGACTGGTCAGGAAATCTCGGTAACCATACATTCTCAGTCACCATTGACCCATTAGGAAACCTCACAGAGACACGGGTGGATAACAACCAACAGAATCGGACACTCGAGGTCATGGAGCCTTTTTCCGCCTCCGTTGGCATCCAAGGAGGTTTAGTCCGAGTCAACCCTGGCGCATCAGAAGACATCACCCTTACCATTACCAATATAGGAAAGAATACCTCAACCTGGAGTATTGAGATTGATTCAACCAATCTACCAGAGAACTGGACTGTAGTGCCCCTAGATACAATGACGAATGTAGAACTCGATTCAAACGAGGAATGGAATCCACGCCTCCGCATCACAGCCCCTGCGTCCGCCCTTGGTTCCGACTCAGGCACCGTAAACCTACGACTCACGATCGCGGAGGATACCTCTTTGGAAGTCCTCGCTACAGTCCCAGTCGAAGCAAATCGGACTCGAGGAATCTCTCTGAGAGGCCCGATGGAGACATCTTCCACTATGGGCTGGGGGATACCAGGTGGCACCGCACATTCCTGGATCCTAATAGAGAACCTCGGCAATGCTGTTGAGACTTCGACTGGTTTGACCTTTGGAAGCACAGGATGGGGTAATGGAATGGTGCTAAAAGATCCTGAACAGAACTGGAATTCGATCTCTAGCTTAACTCTTCAACCAGGAGAAGTCAAGCATCTATCCTTGGCCATCAGTGTGCCATCAAATGCTAACCTAGGAGAAAGCGAAAATTCTGATTTCGAGATTTGCATCGGATCTGGAGAACAACGAGAATGCGAAACAATACTAGTGACATTCGTCGCGAGTCAAATCGCAGCACGCCCCTCTCATGACCGTGTCCAACCTGTCGAATCCGGACCCGAGATAGAATGGGTCATCGAGGGAATTCTTAACCCCGGAGATCAAGAAATGGAATGGGACCTTTACGCTGCAGGGCTCGCTTCACAGAGTGGATGGCTACTGTCTGGATCAGGAGATCTAAGCGTAGAATCTGACCGCCTCTATGCACGCAGTTCGAATGGTTCATTCAACGGTTCACTCTTCGTTGACTTACCACCAACCGCACCCCCCTTGATTCACACTTTTTCCACTCAAGAAGGGAACGACACTTCTGCAGATCTTAACCTAAGCCTCAACGTCCTACAGGTTCACCGTGCAACGATTAGCAACCCCTCCAACCCTACAGGAGAATTCACTGGAAAAACGTACATACAGACCAGTACCCCTATCGATACTATACTCTCCTTCCAGAACCATGGAAATGGTGTAGATGAATACCAGATTATCGGTACTGTCGATATAGATGGAAATCTATCAAATTCAGAGAACATAACTATCCAATTCCCAGTCAATACATTGACACTTCAACCTGGAGTTTCCACCTCCATACCCGCTACAATCAACGCACCATCTGGCACCCCGGCGAGAATCCCATTCACTGTGAATTTCGAGATGATTTCTCTCGGAGATACCTCCGTCATTGGCACAACTCAAATTCTCTATGAAGTCCAACAAGATCATGCATGGAACTACAGTGCTCCAGATCCATCAATGCCATTGTACACAGATGAAACCGACCGTCGAATTATCGCCCTTCCAGGGGATACTGTATCTATTCCTGTAATGATCGAAAACATTGGAAATTATGACGACCAAATCAATCTCAGTGGTGGAGGAGTTCTCCAATCCGTTCCCGGAGACCCTGCAAGCTCTTGGACTATTGAGGGAGCATCATCTCCAATCTTAGATGTCGGCGAAAACTCCACTCTATTGTTGAACATCAGCATCCCAGAGGGCGCATGGAATGGCAGTATGATGACCATCGATTGGACTGCGCTCGCTGGCGAGATTCAGGTACTAGAAGGGCCATCACATCGGATTGAGGTAGGACACGCTCCCTCTTGGTCGATTGTCGCGACAGGCATAGACCTCGATATCGCTCCCGAGGGCGAGATTATCGAACTAAGCGTGGTCCAAAATGGGAACCTTCCTGCAGAACCCTATGCTAACACATTCGTGAAGGGAGTTTTGGGATGGAATGTCAGCGTATTGGAGATGCCAGGCGTTCTATCTCCTGGAGAATCCGGACAAATGCGATTGAACATCACACCACCTGAGACCACGATTGCAGGCGCTGCTGTCGAACTCAACATCATCCTACGAAATGCGGATGGTTCAGGGACCTCAACCACCACGCTACCTATCCGAGTAGATGCTGTGCATAACCACATCTTAGACGGGGATACTGACTGGATAATCACTCAAGATGGTGGCATGCCACTCCTCTGGATTCGGAACCTAGGAAATTCACCCACTACAATCGACATCGAGGTACAGGGGACGGGTGCTGGTTGGTCTGTAGAACATCCAGAGAGTATCCACCTTGCAATCGGTGAGATCCGAGGAGTCCCAATTGATCTGACGCCCCCAAACGCGACAGGCACGATGCCGACAATCACAGTGATTACCACGGACGATGGAGATAATCAGAGAGAATTTGCACTGGACCCGGTCATCACTACTCGTTCGTGGGCAACTACACCAGTTATTGTCGGAATGGAAAGTGACCTATGGATGATGTCATTCTATGGTTCATCGACATCTGAAACCGTTCGTATTGGAACATCTGGCCCACTGCCCACTAGCGATTCAGGATGGATGTACACAATAGGATTACCAGGTAGTATCACTGCGACAATCTCCGGAGAATCACTTGATGGGATGGTATTCAGTACTCAAGCATCAGAACGAAGTGCCATCTGTTCATCCAACCTTAACGGGACCTCTGTTGAATCCGTTTGCACCATAGTGAATGGTACCGAAGCCTATGGATACACCATGCTAGTAATCGACGACAGTGGCGCACTTCTTGCTTCATTCGCAAGTGAAATACCTGCAGGAGAAGGTGGTTCAATTCACCTTAATTCGACCTGGGAACCTACCGTAGGTCACCACAGTATCACTGTAATTCTTCGTGACGCTCAAGGACGTCTGATTGACGAAGATGTAGACGAACACGTCATTAGGAATACCGACTGGAATATCGGCATCTCGTCATTCACCTCTTCTGGCGTAGGCTCATCACAGACACTCCGTCTTACTACGACCCGATCAATCGAACTCCCTGAAGCAGTGTGTTCAGTAACGTATACCACGAGTACCGGTACGTGGTCCCTCATACAATCCATTGACATGGGAGGTCTCCTCAACCCAAGTGTCGAAATCGAACGACCTATAGAAATCGAAGATGGTGAGCAAATCACAGCAGAGCTGGCTTGTGCGGCTCCGTGGGATATCGACTCTACGCCGAACGATGATGAAAAGAGCATCACCCTTACCGATGGCCAAGGTGTAATTGAGGCATCCTCGGATACTATCTTCGCAGCCATCACCGCTGCCATCGTCCTTGCTACACTTTGGTTCGTCGGCTTCGTCAGACCGGATACAGTACCGAATCGTAAACCTCAGAAGAAGAGTGGAAAAACACAATCCTCTGAGAAGAAGGGAGTAGTCAAAGAATCAAAT
>DAYJ01000132.1 GCA_002506875.1 Euryarchaeota archaeon UBA40
CTTACCAAATGGGGAATGGAGGACAAACCACCTTCAAACGATTCGCCGAGTGTACTCAAAACAGCCACATTTTGAAACTGTAATGAATATAATTAGACCATGGTTTGAAAACGAAGAAATCAACACCTTATCTGAATTCAATCAGGGTTTAATCCAAGACATATGCGCATTTCTAGGAATCAAAACTCAATTTATCCGATCGTCAGAACTAGGGGTTGAAGGGGGCCGAGTGGAGAGATTAATGCGCATCTGCAATACAATCGGTGCGGAAGAATACCTGTCAGGACCTGCTGCAAAGAACTACATCGATGATGAGTTTGATAATAGTGGAATAAAACTGTCTTGGATGGAATACGGACCATTTGAAAGATACCCGCAGATAGGGCCTGAATCAATTAATGAAATGTCAATTATTGACACAATGATGATGATTGGTAAAGATGCATTGAATCTCAAGAGAGTTACTCCGTTTCATCAGAATATGATTGGATCACATACCTCGGAACTCCTCGCGATTCGAGGTAAATACGGCCAATATACTCTCCAATAACCCCAAGGGAAAAGAGATTCAAACCTGCGAAAAAGCTGGTGATGAAAGCGATTGATATCCAACTAGGGACGACTTCATCTACGGAAAGATAATTGAGAATAGAATAGCCTGCAATACCAAGAGAAAAAAGCCCTGAAATAATGCCCAAAGTCATGGACAAACGGAGAGGAGTCATTGAATAAGTCAGGATTCGATTCATCGCCAATCTTACTGAACGGAGGAAGGTATATCCTGTATTTCCAGCGACTCTATCCCTTCGTTCCACATCCACCATCGCAAACGGAATATTGAGAGAATATAGGAGAGAAAATGGTGTCCCAGTACTCTCCTTGACTGAATTAAGTTGCCTCACAATGCTCCGATCCATGACCCTGAACGCCCCTAATCCTGAATCCACCTTGAACGGGACTAGAATATTAGACACAATTGAGAATAATCGACTTGAGAGCCTCTTAATGGAACTAGATGAACGAATTTGGCTTCGAGCGATGGCCATTGGAACATCCTGATGGAACATTTGTTCAGTAATCCGAATAATATCCTCTGGCCTATCTTGAAGATCGGAGTCCATAATCGCAACTACATCCGCATCAGTGAATGTCAAACCTGCAGATATCGCTTGATGTTGTCCAAAGTTCCCTGCAAGTCGGATGAGACGGATTCTAGTATCTGTTTTCGCAATTTCTTCGGCTATTTGGAAAGTGGAATCTGAAGAACCGTCATCGACAAGGATTAGATGTACAGATTTGAATGCTGATTCAATTTCACGAAATACAGCCGAGCAAAGGGAACTTACGACTTCTTCATCATTGTAGAGTGGAACTACCACATCAATGGAAGTGTCCTCAAGTCGCCCCATCGAATCTATCGAAATGATAGGGTGTAATAATCAATCACATTGAATTATACGATTAGACAATACCCGTTTAGAGCATTGCAATACGTAGGATGAGGCGACATGAATACCATCCTTGAACTAGATGGAGTGCGGCACCTCTACCATAACAGCCGTGCCACTAAAGCCGCTGCTCGTGCTCGGAGTATTACTCCGCCTAGACGTGGACTGATAGAAGCCGATATTCGTCTTGAGAAAGGGAAAATACTCGGGTTGGTCGGGCCGAATGGAGCTGGAAAAAGTACGTTGATGTGTGTACTTGCTGGCATCCTCTCACCTCAGAAAGGTACGATTCTTCTAGATGGAAGGCCAATAGATGGGGATGCGGATCAGTTGAGGCATCGGCAGCGTGTTGGCTTCATGCCTGAACGAGTCGGTTGGTCTGGACCTGGAACTCCTAAGGGGGTCCTCCAACGTCTTTGCGTAGTTCGTGGTTTGAATCGTAATATTGCAATGAATCTGCTTGAAACCGTAGGTCTCCGTTCACGAACAAACGACCTATTGTCAAGCCTTAGTCAAGGAATGCGGCAACGACTCTCATTGGCTGTAGCCCTGATGGGTGACCCTGAAATCCTTCTACTCGACGAGCCCATGAATGGACTAGATCCAGTGGCCCAAGGCGCTTTCAGAGATATGATTCAACAAAAAGCAGACCAGGGGGCTACGGTTGTGATTAGTAGTCACCGACTCAATGAACTAGAACGAATAGTGAATCGCGTTGCAATTATGAATCAAGGCAAAATCGTAACGAGAGGATCATTCTCATCAGTCGAACATGACCTCGGAGTTGGACATCGTCTTCTAATTTCAGGACTAGGGGATTCCCCCAAAGGCCACATCGTGAAAAATCCGTTCATCGAAATTGAGGAGATTGACGGTGAACCAGATTGGAATATGCGACTAACCCGTCATGACCAATCCTGGTCCGCAGATCTCCGTGCAGAACTCGTTGAACTAATCGGAAAAGAGGGGGCTCGGTTGACTCTAATGGAGATCGTCCCCCCCAATCTAGAGGAGATTCTTGCCACTGCTACCGGATTAGAACGTAAGTTAGCACTTCAGGGGGAATCTGAATGAGTTCTCTAACCACTGTCATTAGGTTGAGCCTGTATGAGGTACGCATTCGTATTCGCTCCCAACGAATGGTCATCCTTGGCCCCTTGCTAATCCTATTCATCCCCGGATCAGTATGGGGATTCGCTGATCCTAACACCACCCTACCAGGGCAAATCGCTGTCGAGGGGGAATCCACAGTCATGTTTCTCTCGAGTCTATTCGTACTACTCTCTGCAACACTAGGGGTTGTGCTAGTGGGTTTTGATGCAATTAGTAGACCAAGAATGACTGGAGAGCTGGCCATAGATTTAGCCCAACCCATCGATAGACGTGATCTCGCAATGGCACATCTCTTCGGTGTATGGGGCACTGTTGCGATACCTGTTGCTACTCTCCAGTTACTCTCATTGGGCCTCATCTATCAACAGATGGACATTGTTCCCAATCCTCTCGATTCTGGAATCTGGATTATGAGCACGGCTCTACTTCTATTCTGGTACGCAAGTCTACAACTAATCGCATCCTCAATGGCTCACGACCTCGGGTCTTCCGTAACCTTTGGAGTCGCTACTTGGCTTTTCTTCACCCTACTATGGTTACTAGTGACAGTGGTTATCGCGACACTCCTTGGCGTAGACGCGACCGATACTTCAAATCTTGAATTCATCCGATTCCAAGAACACGCCGATCTATTCTCGCCGAATGGAATCTATCAACTCATATTACAAAGCCGACTACCAGATGTGGCTCAGCCTAATGTTCATCCTGTACACCTCATACTGTCAACATTGGGTTGGACATTCATCCCTATGGGATTCTATCTCCGGCGATTCCGCAAATTGAAGCCTTGATTGAATTGTATCTGATGAGGCAGAAGGTAGGACAGGGTATTTTACCCTCTCAATCCAACGGAGGGTAGTGACCACCATGGTGAACGCACGACAACTGCTCGCGAACGCAATAATTCTCCTCATGATTGGAGCAACAACGTTAGGGTTTCTGACACCCACTAATGACTTGTTAAACAAGCAAGAAAACACACAAAATACAGAGGCTCGACAGACCGCTGACGAATTGATTGGTGACGCATGTCAAGGCTTGACCTTCGAGGACATGTTCGAGTATTCTTATGCTCTGTTCACTGTTGACATCAACCAGGATTACACCAGTGCCCAGGTTGGGGCTGTCGCATACATCAATAACAGTCTATCTGACCAAGTACGCTTCGATCTTGACGAACTAATTGGTACGATTGGAGCTCCGGGAGGAGCTAACGGATACCTCTCCAACCAAGAAGAAAATATGATTCTAGAGGTTACAGACGACTGTATCGTCGAAACAAACCCTCGATTCGGATTCCGTACTGGTGAACCCCATCGAGGAGGAGAAGGTGTCGATTGGAAGAATGCGTCATGGATAAACGACGAGAGTAACCCGCTCCAGTTAGAGTACTGGAACCTCTTCCCTCCTCACCACCCTGACAACAGGAGTTGTCCGCCTCAGAGTCGCCTCTCTGCAACTGGTGAATGCTACGAGGTACCCGTTGCACCCTCCGATGCTGCCACAACGCGTAACTGTGACACTACGGACGTCACCTCGCCCGATGAATGTCAGATTATTGTCTGGCTCAATGGAACCATGACTTGGGCGGCGGATTTGACCAATGCTGATTCATTCACCATTGCAATGAACACCACCAATATGACAAATGCTGAATTGATTATGAATTTCCCCGAGAAGAATTCAAACGACGGAGATCCACTACGTGTTTCCTTATTCGAGGAATGTGATGGGCGTGTAGTTCAGTATGAGATGCATCAGGGGTCCACACCTCCAGTTGGAGGATGCACAGGTGATGGAACCATTACTGAGACTGTGACTGAGAACGCAGATGGCTCCTTGACCGTGCAAGTCTTCACTGACTTCGACAAAACCACATGGCCAGTAGGACAAGACATGTTCGCTGATTTCACTAACCAACCACCGCCTCCGAATGATCCACCACAGTGGACTGCTGCAGCACCCGCGGACGGTGATATGATTCCTGTTCCAGCTGGTATGACTGTAGATTTCCTCTCCGTAGTAGATCAAGGACTCTGGCTGACCGACGAGGCTGGTTTCTCGGCCATAGACCTCGGTTGCACGCGATACTCAGGCGACTGGACCATTGCTGAATCCACTGATGGATCATGGCAAGTCACCACAAACGGCCAACAGGCAAGTTCCGTTGAATGTACACCATCTGATATCGATGACAACGGAACGGCTCGTGCAGGAGATACACGAATGTTCCACCTATTCACTCCATTCTCGGCGGCGTTTTCGACAAACATCGAAGCATCACACGAGTTTACCATCGATCCAGCAGATAATGCACCGAACATGGAAGTCACAATCACTCTCTTCCAAGATGCTAGTGTGGCAACATCTACTGGTACTGTCGCAGGTGGATTGACCAGTATCATTGTGGATACAGGTTCACTCAGCCCTGGCGACGTTCAGTTCCGCGTTCATGCAACGGGCTTAGGGATGAGTGATTACCACCACACTTACGACACGATCCTAACGAAATCGAGTCAACCCCCCTCTATCACCGTCTCTAGCGCCGAATTCGATGGCAGTATGTGGCAAGTTACAGGGGTGTTCAGCGATCCGGATGGAGAAGATGTAACATTCACTATCGAAATTGATGGAGCCGCAGGTGGTGAAATCTCAACGAGTGGTAACACTTGGAGTAGTCAGCAAATCAACTTCGATATTTTCAGTGAAGGGGAACACACTGTCACGGTCACAGCATGCGATGAATCGAATGTATGCACAACGATTACCCAAACGGTTGACAACTCATTCCTATTCAATTCAGGGAACGTAATTGACCCACCAATTATCATCAGTGAAGATCCAGATAATTCCGGTTCCTTGCCTGCACCTGGAATCGCCTTCCTCGTAGTCGCTGTCATCGGAGCGCTCATGTACGCCGGACGTCGCGATTGAGTCATGTCCTACACGGCTAAGGTCCTGCGTGTGACCCACGAAGGGTCCGTTTTGGCGAGTTTCGATGGAGGAGTGCCCCGTTTGGGCCAACGACTTCGCGACGGAACTGGGACCACGATTGGTCGCGTTGACAGCGTTATTGGGCCAGTTGATGACCCCTTGGTCAATGTCGTTATTCTAGACCCGCATCTTGAAGCTGAAACTCTGATTGGTTCAACTCTTGAATTAGCTCCAAGAGAACGTCGCGAACGGCGTGATCAAAGACAACATGGTCGTTCACGGTTTTCACGCGATAACGATCGACGTAACGACCGAGGTAGAGGCGACAGAAGAGGTGGAGATCGACGTGATCAAAATCGATCATGGGGTGATAGACGTGGAAACGAACGAGATTCAAGGATGAAGCCGGGCGATTGGATGTGCCCTAAGTGCAACAATCATAATTTCGCAAGTAAAACCAGTTGTAATCGAACTGGCTGTGAAGAACCCAAACCAAATGATACCTCCTCTGGACAGGGTGGAAACCGCTCATGGGGCAACCAACGCGGCGGAGACCAACGTGGTGGAGACCGACGTGGTGGAGATCGCTCATGGGGCAACCAACGCGGCGGAGACCGGCGCGGCGGGGATCGACGTGGTGGAGATCGCTCA
>DAYJ01000015.1 GCA_002506875.1 Euryarchaeota archaeon UBA40
GGGTTGGCTACTTTCCATCGCCTGATAGGTTACAAGATCAAACGAAATGCCCGGCCCACCCGCGCCATTGACTGAGTTTCCTCCGACGTCGGTACCTGAGACGAAGAGGCTAACCAACGGGCTGTTCATCAGACCCTGGTTCGCAATATCGCTGATACACGCAGCGCCTTGATTGTCAATTGTGTATTCTGACTCGTTCAATGCATTGGTGCGAATCAAAGGAACCTGTGCATACTCGTCAATAGTGGCAATTCGATCGAGATTAGTGTCGTGATCCTTCTCGACCCAGTAGTTGAGTGTGAGGGCATCTGGAGCAATCGGGTTATCTCGAGCAATTACACGGAAGGTCTGACATGAACTTGCTGGAATCCATGTGTTATCTGTGAGTTCACGCCAGTTCGCCCCATCCATCACGCTGATGTTCACTAGTTGTGGGGGCAACGGGTCCATCGATACCTGCATGCGGATTGCACAGTCAGAATCAGGACTCAACTCCGAAGGAGGGCATACTGTATCGCCGCCCGTGAAATTAGCCATCATGAAGCGATAGGAGCGGGCGCCTGCCGTCTGGGTGGGCAAGGATGGCGTCCAAGTGAAATCACCGTCAACGAAGCCGTTTCGACGATCGACTTCATTCCACTCTTCGGATTCAAGGTTGGAAGTGTTGAGTTCCTCAAGGACAATGGAATAACTTGCGGGATCTGGAGCGTTATTTAGATCTTCAAAACGCACCTTGCCAGTCAATACTAGGCTCTGACTACTCTTCACATCCATCAAATCTGTCTGCTCGACACCAGCCTGATTATAGACACTGAAATCAGTAATACCTGCATCATTCTCTACTGCATTCCCCACTGTAGGAGAGAGGGAGGCAGCAGCAGGTAGGCCTATGACTCCGCTATCACTAATCGAGGATGCATAAATCATGACTGATTGCGTATCATCCCAATCTGATGAGATACGGAAGCGCCAGTTAACCTGCATTGCACTTGCAGACGGCGCACTTACAGACACAGACAAATCGATACCATCAACAGGGTCACTGACTTCCCAGAATGTATCATTCGAAATGGTATATTGTAGCTCGATATTACCTCGTGGAGATTCCATTAACAGAGATGCACCTGCAATGGCCTGTCCTTGAGCAGACACAGAGTGTGTTGTTACAATTTCGTAGATGTTCCCGTCATCGTATAATCCTGTGAAACCATTTGTCAGAGAAATAGTACTCGAATGGCCCATACTTGTCGTAATACTGAGAGTATCAAGTAAGATTGATCCGCCTGTAGCGGAGGTGAATGTCAATGGAACATTCACATTTCCTGTAGTTGCAGTACCCATAGCAACACCCTGTGATAGTTCACGGGCCAGATAGTTCCCATCTGTGATGACACGGCTCCAATCGTAGTTGACGACGAGGTCCGTGAAGGTAATCGACTGTCCCGGAGTCGCATTTTGACTAGCTACCTTCATCCTGAACTGAATCCATTCATTACCGAAATCATCTACATCGGAGGTTGGAACGACTGATGAATCGTAGTCAAGGAGAGTGTTGAGTGCATCCGCAAAATCACTGAGAGGATCTGAAATAATCTGTGGACTAAGTTGAGGTAAATCCTCAATCGTATTCAGGAACTCTTCTTGAGCAGCAGCAGCCACATAGATATCAACATCCTCAATTTGATTCTGCATGAAGCCGATTTGGGCATTTGTCACATCGGCACCTCTTGGAAGCATGAAAGTAGCACCTTGACCAACGCCTCCAGCGGTGACGCTGACTGTTGAGGTATCTGATCCGATGGATACACCCCCCACTGATCCTGTACGGTATTGGGTCTGTTCGCCCAGTGCACCAAAGGCTGGCTCGATGATACCCCACTCAATATCACCATCACCTGCTACATCGAGGCGGACCTCTTCCGCATGGTGGGCAAAGCGAAGATCAGCATGGACTCCAGTGACTTCACACTGGACACTTGAGTAGTTCACGAGGAGTCCGAAACCATTGGTCATCGCAGTGAGGTCATTCCAAATTCCAGGATTCAAACTAATCATTCCAACTCCTCCCGCAGCAGCAGAATTGCTTGGAATAAGCGATACCGCCGGCGTATTGGCAGGACAATCATCGGAGATAATCGGTCTTATCGCAGTAATTGGTTTAGCAAATGTGGAACGCTCTGAAGGAGGATTGTAGGACTCGTCCACCCATACTGGTGAAATCCCCAAACCAGATGGACTTGAAGGGCTACTCGTCCACGAACCAGGTTGCTGGTATCCATTCTCACCGAAAACCATCGCTGAAGTATTGAATCCAGTAGTATACCGTGTCCCGATATTGAACCCGAAGAGTTCAGGTGAATTGAGTTGATTGGCTCCTGAATTGAAATTGAATCTGAGATCTATTGCGGCATGGTCACCAGTATCAATATCCCAGAGTTCTATAATCGAACCACTCAGGCCAGACATCGAATTACCATGACGATCGGCGATAGTGTTCGTAGTTCCCGGTTCAAGCACGTCGACAGTCAACTGTCCATCACCTGTGACTTCTGCTTCCATATTGAGGAAACCGAACCCATTAGGAGATTCTCCACCTTGTGCATCAGTATTGGAGAACGTTCTGAAAGTAACAGAACCAGAAGAGGGTAAGGCATCTCCAACTCGAAGACCGTCGATATACCAGCCTTGAAGATCCGCAGAAACAGGTGGGTCACTGATGTCGTTCTTCTCAAGAACGAACTTCAGACGAACATATTCGGTCTCATAGCTTGAAAGGTCGAGGCCAACAGTCGCCCACCCTGCATTAGAAGCAGTCTGACTATTGTTTGAAGTCCCTCCAATCATAGTTGCACCAGTTGGGAAAGAGTACTTGTTGCACTTTGTCGTAATCTGATTAACGGAAGTTCCACGTGTATACATCCCATTACCATTTGAAACACCAGTAGTGCTGGATTGGTTAAAGGGAAGGAACTCAAAGGCGCCCCATGAGGAACCATCAGTCGATGACTGGACCATGACATAGGCACAATCCTCGTAGTAGAAAGATGAGGAAGGGGCATTGCGGTAGTACAGATTATGCATGGATTGGAACGACGCTTGAGATTTACCACCCCAAACATAGATGGAATCAGTGGTAAGTTCGTAAGTGTAGGAACCAATTTCATTCCGGTAGTTCATTGAATCGAAATCTGTCCCATAACACCAGTCACCAGAACCGCACTTAGGAATCGGGAAACCTGATTCAGTCATACCGCGCTCCCAATTGTTCTCTTGGAAACCATTGACTGCAGGACCTACAGTGAAAGGTACGGGGGACTCAAAATCCTGATTGTAACCTAAACTCTGTAGAGCCAAGGTCTCATCCTGTACTGAAAAATCATTAGAGGTAGAATAAAGAGTGAATCCTCCATTATATTGAGGATCCCAGAGATAAGATCCGAGGCTAGTAGAATGGGCATCGTATCGATCATAGTTATCGTATTCCAAGTATTGTGTTCCAACAACCATTGCCGCTGCGTTGACGGTTTCACCTTCAGGTAGAAGAATC
>DAYJ01000004.1 GCA_002506875.1 Euryarchaeota archaeon UBA40
CGCCAGCAATAGGTGCAGGCGAGGTTGCAAGTGTCGACATTGGGTGCCATTTGCATGCAACCGCTACTCTCGATGCCGTAGAAGGTGCCCTTGTAGCATGCCCGATCGTTCTTCAGGCTCTCTTTAGTCCAGTGGCATACTTTGACGCCACCGTGTTCTCCAACGAGATGGTAGGATTGCTTCGCGAGCTTCGCCCTGATGGCTGGCTCAATCTTTGTCATAGGACTCTGCATGGGGCATGCCTCCCAGACCACGAGTCCCGCAGTGGGGCCGGGTCGGGCGAATCATCGTCTGCGCTTCTCGGCTTCAACGCATCGTCGATTAAACATGCAGATTCAAACAGTCGAACACTATCCTCCGTGTATGACTCGTCTCGTTATTGGCGGTGGTTGCTTCTGGTGCATAGAGGCTGCATTCAAAGGGCTCCGTGGAGTTGTATCATTGGCTCCTGGATACGCTGGTGGCCATGTCGAGAATCCTACCTATGAACAGGTGTGCGGTAAGCGTACTGGCCACGCCGAAATCGTGGATATCGAATACGATGCTTCCATCATAGATCATGCAACTCTTCTTCGCGTTTTTTTCACTGCTCATGATCCAACTCAATTGAACCGACAGGGGAATGATGTCGGCCCTCAATACCGAAGCATCGTCTTTGTTGATGGAGTAGATGAGCAGACTATTCTAGACTCGGTCTTAGAGGAGGTCGCAAGTTGGTTTGGGGATACAATCGTCACCGAGGTTGCCGAACTCGCAAATCATCCTGTATATCCAGCCGAAGTTTACCACTTCGATTACTTCGCGAATAATCCTCAGAATCCATACTGTTCGTTTGTTGTTGCTCCGAAGGTGGCGAAGGTTAGGAAGAAGCATGCTTCATTGTATGAGTAATCAATTCTTATTGCTCAGGTTCATAGGTGACCATTCTGATGCCTAGGTATGAATGAGAAGAGTACACGTCCCGCAGTGTCTGCTGAGGATTTACATGTTCCAAATGATAGAGGAATGATGGATCCACCAGGACATAACCCCGGTCCCCCGATTTTGACTGATGTTCTGGTCGATGGAGTTCCCGCTAAGGCCGGGATTGGAGTTTTCGGAACATGGAGTGAACGAATCTTTCTAATCTTCGAGAACGAGCATCCAAAGTACGGAAAGGAATGGGGAACAAAGTACTACATGTTCGACGAGAACGAACCTGGAAAAGTGAATTGGGGACATAATGGCGATTCTTTTCGAATCGAGATTATCGAGGCGGATTAGTCGTAGATCGGAACGCCTTCACAACACGCTTCTACAACGCGATGACATTTTGGACATTCCATGTGTTGCTTTCGTGGTACTGCTGCACCTCGATAGCCACATCCACACATAAGGTCAGCACAATGGTCAGTGTCCATGACTTCGGAGTTTATCGTTAGGGATTTAGCAATTGGCAGACATTATGGGGATGAAATTGAAATCCGTGAGGTCTGAATCGGTAGCATGGCTGAACTCCGGCCCGAGGCCTGGTCATGGCATCTTCTCGGCCTTCTCAATCCATTGATTGTAATCGGTGGAAATATTGTGGGAGGATATTGGGTAGCAGCTGGTGCAATTTTCATGCTTGGCTTGGGCCCTCTACTTGATGTTATGATGGGTAAGGCAGAGAAGCCTCGCCCGCCCCGTGATTCCGGTACTCCCTTTGAGGCGCTACTCTACGTGCATGCTCTCATGCAATTCATCACACTAGGTTCACTCTTTTACTTCGCGAGTCAGAATGGAATCAATTGGCTTCTCCTAGTTGCAGGCATTAGTACTGGTATCAATTCAGGCGCTTCCGGAATCATAGTCGCGCATGAACTGGGTCATACAAGGCCACGATCGTTCTCCTGGTGGGTGGGCCGAGCAAATCTGCTTTCAGTACTTTACCTGCATTTTACCACCGAGCACAATTTCACTCATCACAAGTACGTATCGACAGTGAACGATCCTGCGAGTGCAAAGCAGGGTGAATCGGTGTACTGGTTCTTCTTGAGGACCGTTCCCGGACAGTTTCTGGATGCAATGGGTGTGCATACTCGTAAGGGAAGAACGGGATTACGTAACCCAGTTATTCGTGGCTTTTTTGTCCAAGTATTATTCGTCGCTGGGATTTACGCGGGACTTGGTTCGGCAATGACGGTAGCCTTCCTCATCCAAGCAGGCTTCGCAATATTCTTGCTGGAATACATCAACTACATACGACATTACGGACTTAATCGTGAGATTGGAGAACGACAGACAGAGATGCATTCTTGGCAATCAGAGGAACGTTGGTCGCGTTGGACACTTCTAGAACTAACCCGCCATCCTGCACATCATCTCAAGGCTAGCGAACCGTTCTGGAGATTGCAACCATACGATGATGCTCCATCACTACCCACTGGCTACTATGGCTGCTTCTGGATAGCTCTAATTCCGCCCCTATGGCGTCGTCTTGTCGATCCGAGAATCCCCTCGTCCACCGCCTGAGTATTCATCGAGTAGTATGCGCCGTTGGTACTCATGGTCCGCATCGACGCCACCTACGACGGAGATCTCCGCTGCACTGCAACACATGCCCCCTCTGGAGCCAAGTTGATCACAGATGCTCCGGTAGACAATCACGGAAGAGGTGCCTCATTCTCTCCAACGGATTTACTCGCAACCTCGATGCTCACTTGCATCATGACCATAATCGGAATTCGTGCGAATACGCGTGATATCGAAGTCAATGGGATGAGTGGTAGTGTGGAGAAATCCATGGGTTCTAATCCGCGACGAGTGGCTCAACTCGACGTCAAAATCAGATTACCCGATGGTTTGTCAGATGCGGATAGGGACTGGCTCAAGACTGAGGGTTGTGCTTGTCCAGTATGTCGTTCCGTTAGTGAGATGATGGAAGTGGATGTAAGTTTCGAGTAACTCTCAATTCAGGGTGAACCTTCATGCCGGGCCTTCTACCATGAGCATTCATGGAGTGGTCCCTAGGTCCCTTCTCTTTCAGCGTCCCTCCAGCGGACGCGTGGGCATTTTACCTCTACATCGTAATAGTTGGTTTCATCATTCGTTACATCCTTGTAATGCGACCGACGATTGAATTGATTCGTCGTTACAATCCGGAGATACGTAGCATCATTCGTGCTCTTCTCTCTATCAAGAATGCATTTGGACTCAAGGGGATTGAGTCTTTTCTAGCTCGTGAGATAGGAACTCTTCTACTTCCTGGTCTAGCAGCGTTGACAATCCGGATTGTACTTGGGAATCCGACTGACGTAGATTGGACTGATATGAGGATGTACCTAATGGTAGGTTTCGCCGGATTGTGGATAGTTGCAGAAATTTATCGAAGCATGAGCACACGAAAGAAAGTCAAGCAACTAATCGAAATGAATCTCCCACCATCTGTCGTCAAGAATGGATTAGGAGCATTACGGTGGACACGTTCTGCTATTGGTGTGGTTGCTACGATGGATATCACTGATGAACCGGATGAGAACGCTGTAGACGTCGTCAAGAATCATGCGAAATCGTTGTTCAAGAATCCGTTGAAACTCAATCCATTCCACACAGCCAAGGCTGCAGTGAAGACGGTAGGGGCTGCTGCGCGTGACATTGCAAGTCTGGCAGTTGACAAGGTGGATGCTCAAGCTCAGAAAATTGTGGATCAGCAAATCAAGTTCGATGCACAGGCATTTGTTGTGGATATGGTGATGTCCATTTTCCCACTGGTCGTAATTTATGCGCTCGTTCCGCTTTTGTCTTGATTTTCAACAAAGTAGCGTCGCTCACCCGGTAACATAACTGAGAGCCATATTAATCCTGAAATTGTCTGACCGACAGCGAAGATGAGTACTAACGTTCTCAGATCAATTCCTACGTATGCAATCATCAAGGCAGCAATCAACGATGAGGTACCATTGACTGTGGTCATTAGAAGAAAGTCAGTTGCAAATACCCTACCTCTCCAATCGTCTTCTGTTCTTTCTTGGAGCATAACTGTTGACAGTACCCAATTGGCACCGCTTGCGGCGTGTGCGAGTAGTACGAGGACGGTAATCCAAGGTGTCCACGGGATTAGTGCGACGAGAACATAGAAGAGTCCACAGAGGGACACGAGCCCTCCAAGGTAGAATGGCCACCTACTTCGTTCGCGCAGAACCGCACGAGCAACAATTGGGCCAAGTCCTGAGCCTATGCCTCGTGCTGCAAAAAGCACGCCAATACCGGCGGCGACATCTGCCACACCAATTTCGTCACCAATCATTACGAGGCAGTATACTAGCCCTCCACCTCCTATTGACCACAGCGCTTTCGCGCTTAGGATTCGGTATACAGGGGGCGTGCGACGGATTCTTCGAAATCCATCGAGAATAAGACGAACTCCACCTCCGATAATTGTGCCAGGGTTCTCGACTTTCTCTTGAGGGATTGTAAGCGTCGCAATCATCAATGCAGATACTAGGAAGGTTGCAGCGTCAATCACGAATGCTACATCCGTACCGTATGCTGCGACTACGAAGCCACCTAGGGCTGCACCAATAGCGAGGGATGCAGACCATGTGGCGGAGTTCATCGCGTTTGCTGTGATGAGAGCCTCCCCTTCGCCTACGAGGTTAGGAATTGCAGCAGATTCCGCTGGGACGTAAACAGCGTGCAGTACCATGAGCATGATCACCATGCTGTAGTACAATACCGCATCATCGGGCCCGTCTACAAACAGTAGGAGTAGTGCACATGCTGCTGATAAGACATGGGAGATTGCCATTAGCCACTTACGGCTGAAACGATCGGCGAGCATCCCTGTGAATGGTTGAGGTAAGGCGAGAGAGAACATCCGCAGTACGAGCACAATCCCGACGGCTAGTTCAGGGAGCCCAGAGATATCGGCAGCAAGTATGAACAATGCAATCGTTGTGAACCATGTTCCAACCATTGACAGCACGTTGGCGATGAAGTATCGCCGGTAGGTCGGATTGACTTGCAGGATTTCGAGATATCCTACCCGTTCCGATATGGTGCCATCCTCCATGTTGGTTCCGTAACTCAACCCTCTTTCATCCTGCCCATCTGTCAGTCCCGTCCGAACCACTAAGTCAGGCCAACTAGACCCGAGCACTATGACCTCCGAACGCCTCGTCTGGATTGATCTTGAGATGACCGGTTTGGACCCGGTCGAGAACAAAATAATCGAGATTGCAACCATTGTTACCGACGGTGATCTGAATATCATCGCAGAGGGGCCGAATCTCATTATCTACCAGCCGGAGGAGGAGTTGGACAAAATGGATGATTGGAATGTCCGACATCATACTGCTAATGGCTTGATTGAACAGGTTCGTACTTCGGAGACTTCGCTTGAGGATGCTGAGGCAGAAACACTCGCATTCTTACAGGAGCATTGTATTGAGAATCAATCGCCCTTATGCGGTAATACAATTGGACAAGACCGCCGTTTTCTACGCCGTTACATGCCAGTTCTTCACGAGTTCTTTCACTACCGGTCAGTCGATGTTACAACAGTCAAGATTCTCATGGATCTATGGTATCAAGCACCTCAGTATCACAAGGGTGACGGGCACCGTGCATTGGACGATATTCGAATGAGTATAGAGGAGCTCAGGCATTATCGCCGCATTGGTTTCAAATCTGAATTATAGATGTTCCAAACACTAGATTCAACTTGATTGGTTTAGTTATCCATCCCAATAGCACGTCCCTTATCGTCAACTAATACCACATTTATTCCAACACCGGTTCGGTGAAATGCGATCAGTTCCAAACCGTGAATTCGATGTCCAGTGGGCGCTCGTCCGAGAACAGACCGCTGCTCCCTTGAGTGGCGAACACGCGCCCATCCCCTCCGTCCAGTCGGCTTCATCTCATCAACACGTTTTGCAGCCTCTTCCGGATTCAATAGTCGACGAACTCCCTCTACGTTGTCGAACCAAGGCAACGGTCCTTCAGGTGTGAATTGTATACCGAGAATCATGTCAACTCCTGCGGTCCACTGCGCTGCATCTGCGTCCGCACCAGATGGAATCGCGACAGCGTTTGGATGTGTGTGTAACCAGTGTGTGAAACGTCCACCTCGTCCACCGCGATCCGCAGCGAAGACCTCGTCAACCCATTCTTCTGGAATATGGTGCACTGAGTAGGAATCACCACGATTAACAAGATGTGGTTCTCCGAGAATGAATCCTTCGCCTTGATGGAGTCCTGCGCGGTAATCGTCACCCGTGAATATCTCATCTACATCCTCTGGATGGGGTGAATCCATCATCGGATCAAATCCGACGAGAATCTCATCGGGAAGAGAGTGGAAGGCCCAGTCGAGGATTGTCTTGAGGTGAACTACGGGAAGGAGGATGAGTCCACGGTAACCGTCGCGCTGCTCTAATGATTGCCGATTGTATGCCGCTGCTGCATCTAGAAGCCACGGCTCGACCATGTCCCTTCGATGTCGCGAAGCACTAATGAGGGTTCGACCCCGAGTGTCATCTGGTTATCGGCATGGCGAAGAGGAAACGCGGCGGTTTCGGCAAGTTCCTCGGAAATCTCGGTGGCAACCCCTACGACCGTCTAATGAGTCAGTTTGAACGCACCGTCAAACAGGCCGGTGATGATGACGATGAACTTGCAGATCAGTTGAATCGTTTTGCTCGAATTGTGAAACGTCGTTATGAGGAGGGGGAAATTGACGATGAGGAGCATGACCTACTGATTGAGGAGGTCGAAGATGCTCACCCTGATGACAAGTCCTTTGCTCGACTTGGTGATGGTTCCGATGAGTTCTACGATTCTGATGATCTTCCAGATGCACCTGAGTTGAAGGTTGGTAAGGACGTCGACCTCGACGACCTTCTTCAAGGATCCCGGTCAGACTCTACAGGTTCATGGGGCGCTGATGAGTATGATGAATATCGCCAGCGGATGGCAGAGGAATTCATGCGCGAGTCTGACGAAGCAATCGCATCAGGTGACCATGAGATGGTCCAAGCACAGGACCCTGGCGGAGGGCGCGTCTTTGGTGATGATGAAGAAGAAGCGGAGAAGATGAAGCGCAAGATTATGATCGAAGAGGGCATGATTAGCGAAGAGGAAGATACCGCTGAAGAGTCAGAGGATGACGACGGAATAGAGGTTGATGAAGACGGCGTTGAATGGTGGGAGGACGAGGATGGCCAGTGGTGGTATCGTCCTCCTGACGAAGAGGATTGGTTCGCCTACGACGAATGAAGGTTAGCGAAGAAATTATTCTTCCATTCCAGCATCCCACCAGGGTGGGACATTGAACCACTCCTCTGCATCGAAACTTCGATCCGTAAGCGGTAGGCTTAGTGGCTGCTCACTACCCGAGATTGTCATTCCGAAGGCTGCACAAGGGCTTGGCAAGTAGTCCTCGCCCGCTTCGGTGATTACTAGCTCAATCGAATGACCTGCAGGAACGCGGACGTCCATCGGATTAAACTCCATCATCATCGTGTATTCACTTAGTGGCATTGCTGCTTGTGATTCATAGCCACCATCTCGATACCGGACATCCATTGTTGCATGGCCCAGGCGTAGGTCCTCAGTTGCATCTCGCATTGTTACGAAGAGTTGGCCTCCGTTGCATAGTCCGGTACTCGCACGAACATGGAATGTCGGCATTCCTTGGATGTGTAGATCCTCTTCCATTGGAGGCGAGGTTAGCGTGAGAGATGAGGTCGCAGAGACCGACATGCCTCCATTTGAATCCCATGTGGAGACATCCATCGTTGTCCATTCCATATCCTCTGGAGGCCAAGTTTCTTCGACATGCCAGCGGCCGTCATGTGTTTGCATTTGTGCGTGAGCAGCAGGCTCCTCCCCGTTGCCTTTGAGGTAATACTCGAACCAGTTCCACATTTCGATAGCCCAATCCATTCGACTCATGTTGGGGTATGCTTCCTCTCCATATCCAGAAGTGAGTCCCCCGTGAATTTCGGGTTGATCGGGGTAATTGTGAGCCCATTGGCCGGAGATTACTCGCGTATGAACGCCAGCGTCGTTCAACATCTTGTAGGTTGGGAATGCATGGTAAGGGTCAACATTCCAGTCTTGTAGGCCCCATACGATGTATACGCTACCTTCGTAATTATCGATTACATCTTGCAGATGATATCGTTCATCCCAGTAGTCATTCCACTCGTCGCCGCCTAGGCCAGCTCCTGCCCAAGTGGTAAACGGACTGACTGGACCAATGACATCGTCGCTACACATTCGCATGTCATCTTCGGTTGCATCTGTAGTTGCACCTTCGTAGAGAGCATCGTAAAGCATTGCTCGCGACTCACTACTACCGTTGCGATAGAACATCTGTTGGACTCCGATGCTGCCAGAGATAGGTACGATCGTTTTCAGATGCTCCGAAGGGTTCTGCGCTGCTTCCCAGTTGGTGGTACCTGCATACGATTTACCCATCAGCCCAACGTTCCCATTCGACCATTCCTGAGTCCCAAGCCATTCAACAGCAGCTTGGATTCCAGTTTGTTCACCTAGTCCTTTGACGTCTTGACAGTGTGTTGATTGTCCGGTTCCGAAGGTCGATACTTGTGCGAGTGCGTAGCCGTGCGGAACGAACTGCTCAAGCACCCATTCACCTACTCCTCTATCAGGAACAGTGTTTGGATTAGAGTCATCGCCAACAATTCCCTCTCCACCGAAGTCGTAGTATGGGTGGACTGTGGCAATGACTGGAACAGTTGTACCTTGGGGGACATTCGGCATCCACAAGGCGATGTGCATTAGAGCAGGGCCCGGGAAGCCTGCATCCTGTTCAGAGGCCGTTA
>DAYJ01000038.1 GCA_002506875.1 Euryarchaeota archaeon UBA40
CTCAGTGAAGCATGGCTTTCATTGAGAAGACATCCAAGCGTAATTGCATCAGCACCGATTGCAGAACGTACCCGAGCATTCTCTTCCTCAACATGGAGGCGCATCGCCTCAGAATTAGATTGAATGCCAGAATATGTCGTCTCCGATAAATTTCGCCTAACCCCTGTATCAACAAGTCTCAACCTCCAACCATCGGGGAAACGAATCTGTGCGACTTCTAAATTCTGAAAATCAATGAGCATCATGAATCCAGCACTAGCATGTGTAATCGCAATTTGATCAAGTAGCCCACACTTAGTTCCAAGAACACGATGCTCGAGTCGCTGAGCTTCCTTGGCCAAATCCATAGCATCCAGATTGGGGTTCACCGCCATTGCTACTGCTGTACACAGGGCAGCAGACGATGACATGCCTGCGCCAATAGGAATTCCACTATTCACTCTAATATCCGCCGATTTTCCTCCTGCCTCCTTCCAAAGTGCACTAACCGTTTCGTCACCACTTGATCCACTGCCATCTTCTGGACCTACGGTCAAGCGAAGAAATGGCTGAGTGGCAAACGGAAGAGCCAGACCCCCCCATCGATCCGTGTGCTCACCGAGGATATTAACGCGAGATGGAACGATTACTGTACGCGCCACCATGATGATGCCAGCCCTTCACACGTCATGGGATTTTTCGTTGACTTCGGCTCAAAATGTGGTGCAAATATATGCAATCAAGTAATGTAAATATGGATTATTCGACAACAACCATACTCGCGTTCTTGTGTATGATTATATTCAGTAGAATCTCAGCCATGTCACTCGCATATGCACAAAGTCTACGGATAGATTCTGAACAACGATGGAGGAATAGTGCATCAGAGGTTTCCGAGCTTTCCCAGAGTGACTCCTCGTATTGCGAAAGTATAGCCAAATTCTTTCGGAGTTCATCTTTTGCCTCATGAATCTCTTTGAGATTAGGGCGTTTAATGTTGGAATTGAGTGCCTTAAACAACTTTAGCCACGAAGGTACGATTGTGAAGGGTAGAACATTACAATCGATTTTTTGTGCACGTTCAATATTGCTAGCAAGATGACCTAATTGATTCACGTGATCCCCCATACGTTCCATCGTCCTTACCAAATTACCAAGTTCGGCCGCCTCCCAACGATTCAAACCTGCAGAGTCCTCCAAACTTGCACTCTCTAGAACACCTCCAATATGTCGCTCAATCAGTAAACGTAACGCATCGACCTCGTTTTCTCTTTCCTCGATATCATCAAGATTAGAGTCATCGCCGGTTTCAAAGGCATTCATGACATCTTTGAGTACCGTTCGAACGAGAAGATACATCCGATTCAAAGAGGAATATATTGACAGAGACCCGAGATCTACAAGGGATTCAATTTCAATCATCTTGTCGTTCTCATTCACTATCTCGATACCTCTGCCTATCGAAATAAAACGGCGGAGAAGTTTACGGTCAGGGGAACTGAATCCTTGTTTCCTCCGAACCCTGATTATTGCTGCTCCAGAAAGATAAGCAGCAATCAGATGATCAATTGCTAGATTTGATGGAAGCGTGTCCAAATCAATTTCGACCTCTCTTCGTCGAGTGATAGATGAGGCTTCAGGAATGATGCGAAGATTGCCAGAGGGGCGCCACTCAACACGGACATGATCCTTAGCGACTAATCCATGCTCAACAACCCAGCGCTTGGGCAAGGACACAATGAAAGTCGAACCACCGGTCAGTTGTAACCTTCGAATCTCTGATTTCTTCGGCTCAAACAATCTCATCTATTCAAAGAATGCTCGAACATTTACCTATATACTTTATTGGCGACTATGAATGACGTTAATGGTAAAAATATATACAAAATATAGGACCTCGAAGATTGCCAATTATCAAAACCCTAACTACCAGAGGATTTGCAATGCACTCGGCTAGGAGAACCGCCCTGTTCCCGTCACACCAGAGACATGGAGGGAATATCGTTGATTTTCACGGCTGGGAGCTACCAATCTGGTACACCTCCATGCTAGAAGAGCACCATGCAACTAGGAATGCTGCAGGTCTCTTCGATGTGTCACACATGGGGTCTTTTCGATTTCGGGGAGCGGGAGTTCTCGATTGGCTAGACAGTATCGGAACCCAGAAAGCTTCGAAATTTGGGCCAGGGCGCTGCGCTTACACCCATTTCCTTGACAAAAACGGCAATGTGATTGATGACATGATTTTTGCCATCGTAAATGAAAACGAAGTGCTCGGCGTCCCAAACGCATCCATGATCCCTGTTATGCTTGAATGGCTCAGTCGCCACCTCCCCTCGGATGGCAGTATCCAGATTGACGACCTCTCTGAAGATACTAGCATACTCGCACTGCAAGGTCCAAAATCACCCCAAATCTGTGAAGCCGTGCTTGGAAGCATGAATGTTGTCAACCACTTCCGATGGCGCGAGATTAGTGAAAATGAACTAGGCATTTCAGGCTGGATTCAGGGCACAGGGTACACTGGTGAACGTGGATTCGAGATTTTTGTTCCAAATAACCAAGCAGAGACGCTCTGGGAAGCGATCCTGTCAACCGGCGCCAATGAGGGCGTAGTCCCAGTAGGCCTAGGCGCTAGAGACACGTTACGGATGGAGAAAGGATTCCTACTCTCTGGCCAGGACTTCCATTGGGAGGGCCTCGATGAAGCCGCTCCAGATGGATTTCCAGATGGATTCCTATCAAGGACCACACTAGAGACAAATGTCCCATTTGGATTGGATCTTGAACACGATTTCATCGGCCGTGATGCAATGATTATTCGTGCAGATAATGGGCCGCGATGGCACGCATTGAAAGTCGTTGAAAAGGGGCCATTTCCACGGAATGGGACGCCAGTCCATCTTCACGTAGATGATGCACCAATCGGATGGATTACCAGCGGAGGCCCCAGCCCTACATTAGGCAGAGTAGGAATAGCCATGGCATACTTGAAAGGAGTCAAAATTGGAGACATCGTCCATATTGCACCGAATCCTCGACGGATGTTGAAAGCAGAGATTGTTCGTGCCCCATTCGTCTAAAACACATTATCCTGCACTTAATTCATATTCCAGTCAGATATCCTATGGCTATGTCCTCCCAATGGGACCAGCAAGTTGACTCCCTTGCAGAATCGATTTACAAGATGGTTGAATCCGGCAACGGAGATATCGGAGAACTTCGAGAAACTGCACATCAGACAATCGACAAAGTCGCTGGAATTCTTCCAGAGGCCGCTCGAGTCGCCCTCCATCATCGGCTCGATAGCAAACTCGACGAATTAATTGGATTAACTGCGGCTGCCGCAAGTAACGTAGTTCAGGACTTAGGAGACGCCGAGGTGATTGAACGTATGATTCAGACCCTCCGTGGCATGGACCCAGAAATGCTCGACAGGATGTATACCTTCATCGACAAGGACTCTAGTGGAGGAATCACAATTGATGAGTTCAACGCATTTGTTTCCAGCGCAGCACCAGGTGGGATGAATGTGACACCTGAACAAGCATACGCCACATTCCGTGCCCTCGATGTCGATGGGAATGGAATCCTCACAAAGGCCGCACTACTAGGCATAGAACATACAATGGGTAATCACGAACAGGAAAAAATGAGATTGGCGGAAGAAGAACAGCAGCGTAGAGCG
>DAYJ01000021.1 GCA_002506875.1 Euryarchaeota archaeon UBA40
TGCCGGAATGGACACGCGCATCATGGCAAAGTTCTGCACCGATCAGACCCCCCCTTCTCAAAATGGATTTAGAGCGGGGACGCACCAATGATGCACTCTGGAACGCAGCCCAAACCGGGTTAATACGCCACGGGGTTATGCACAACAATGTCCGTATGACTTGGGGCAAAGGCACTGTATGCTGGCTGGACGACCCTGAGGAAGCTATGCGCTTTACACAAGATCTCAACGATAGATACGCACTGGACGGAAGAAATCCCAATTCTATCGCTGGAGTAATGTGGTGCTATGGTCTATTCGATCGTCCCTTCGATCCTCCGGAAGTTCGTATGGGACGTGTGCGACGGCGCAATCTACGAGATCATGCAGAGCGCATCAACATCGAGGAATATAGGGCATGGACTGAAGCCCCAACAGGAATACGAAAATTGACTATAGGTATAGTTGGGGGCGGGTTAGCAGGTCTTTTTTCAGCCCGGCTGCTTAACGACTTGGGACATCATGTGATTGTATTTGACAAAGGTCAGAGAGCAAGTGGTCGCTTATCTGACCGGAGGGCAGGAGACGGAACACCATTCCAATTAGGGACAACCAAATTACATGCTTGGCCGAAGTGGGCCAAGCGTTACGTGGAAGATTGGATAGAGCGGGGCTTCCTCGACGCGGATGGAGAAACTCCTGTGAATACGTTGCCACCGCTTTTGGAGTACCTTGGGACAGGGCTCAATATCCGTCAAAACCATACAGTAGAAGATGTTGTAGAAGAAGTGAATGGAGTCTTTCTCCGAATCACATCTCCCAATGGGCCCACAAAAGAGCATTTTGACCACGTCTTTGTTGCCGTTCCTCTCGAACAATCCAGATTATTGGTAAGATCCTCAGATATCGAAGTACTTGGGCGAAGTGAATCATGTTGGGTAGCATGGGGACCATGTCCAGCTGACATAACTGAGGCCCCTGAGGGGTGGAACCTAACACGAAGAGGTCTCGATGGAGGAACACTCGAGGTTCGAATTGATGCTGCCAACAGTGATGCATATTCAGATCGAAGCTTGCCGAGCATGGCACATCATGTTGCTACAACTCTCAACGTAGAACCTGAAGGATGGGCCGCTCATTTTTGGAGGTTCAGCCGTCCAATCGAAGGCCCAAATCATGTAATTCACCAAGGACCAATTACCCTGATCGGGGACGCCTTTGGAAGACCAATAGGCACAGCAGGAGCCGCCTTGGATAGTGCAGCGCGAGCTGTCGCGGACCTTCATTGCACAATCGGTTGGAATCTGGCAAATTCCAATGACGCACCCCGCCAAACTAATTTTTCAGAATGGCAGAACTGAAGCATCCAGTCAGATAGCCATCTCTCTACTCGACTCGGTTTTTTTCATGTTTATTTAAGACCAAAAGCGACTTTTCAGGATATATGGATATCAACATCAACACCCCGAACTCTATGCCCTAGTACCTAGGCCAAGCAAACATGAGAGGAGACCTAGGAGACCGTCTAGGCCGCCCACTCAAAGATTTGAGGATATCAGTTACCGATAGGTGTAATTTCAGATGTAGGTACTGTATGCCGAGAGAGGTCTTCGGCAAGGATTTCCCATTCTTGGAAAGAAGTGGAATAATGTCATTCGAGGAAATCGATAGATTTGCAGGGATTTTCATTGGTCTGGGCGTAGAGAAAATCCGCCTCACAGGCGGCGAACCCCTCCTTCGCAAAAATCTGCCAGATCTCATTTCTATGCTTTCAATGAGGGGCGTGGAAATCGCGATGACCACAAACGGAGTCCTTCTTCCGAGATATGCCCCTGCCCTATCTGCAGCAGGCCTCGATCGTGTCACTGTGAGCCTCGATGCAATAGATGAATCCACATTCGCTTCGATAACCGACTCGGGCCATACTGTTGCCTCTGTGATGGCAGGAATTGAAGCCGCTGAATCTGTGGGCTTGGGCCCAATCAAGATCAATACCGTTGTCAAGAAGAACTCCAATGAAGACGAGATATTGGATCTGGTTGAGAGATTTTCTAACAGAGACATCGCTATCCGTTTCATAGAGTACATGGATGTCGGTACTACCAACGGATGGAGTATGGAAGAAGTAGTAACCGCTGAAGAAATAAGATCGATCATCGGAGTTGATGAGCAGATAACACCGGATAAGAAAAGCGATGTTGCCAAGAGATATAGGTTGTCAAAAGGAGGAGAGGTCGGTGTTATTTCAAGCGTCACAGAACCCTTCTGTGGCGACTGTACACGAGCGAGGCTTTCGGCAGATGGCAGACTCTTCACATGCCTCTTCTCAAGCAGGGGGGCAGACCTCTTGACGATGATGAGAGCAGGATCAACAGACAAAGAACTAGCCAAAGCCATCGAGACAACTTGGAGTAACCGAGAAGATCGCTATTCAGAGATAAGATCCGAGCAGGCAAACACCCCTAATAGAATTGAGATGTCATACATAGGCGGATGAGTAACTCAAGAAAGGCTCACAAAAGCCTGTAAAACGGCTGACCAGGGCGCATCTGTTCTGAATGAAGGCTCTGCATACCTCGAAACTTCTGCACAGAAACCCTCCCCACGCAAGGTCTCAGCCATCTTTGTGGGGCTCGGTGGATCCCCCCCTCCAACGAAACTTGGCAGCGCGTCGGTGATTACCAGATGTCTTCCATGAATGGCTTTCCCCTCGTCGCATATCCTCTTCACAGCTTGCTTCGCCCTTCTGACCTCTTTCAGATTCATTTCTGGATCACCGACTTTGCAAATCTCCTCTGCTGCAGTCTCGCTCATGCTAGCCATAACATCCGGATCACCGATATCCCCCGTCCACAATGGGCCAGATACGCCAGCATTCAGATTAGGATACGCATACAGAGGCAGCATAACATGCATCGGCCTAGATCCCGAATCATGTTCTGGAAGCAAACCTGCTTGAATAGCCGAATCAACGATAGAATCGTTAGGCGATGCCACTCTCCAACCCAGGTTTGCATCCACAGCACTCGCACCCATCTTCGAGCGCTCTACCAGTATTGTCACTCTGAGGTGGTGCGAGTCCCATATGCTGAGAAGAGGCCGAATTACCCTATCGTGTCTGGCTGCAGCCTTTGCTGCAGAAGCCAATAAGACCCTCAATCCGCTGTCATGCTTGAGTCCATCCATGTGTACGCGTGCTCCATAACGACGCCTCAATGGCCCGGGCGATGACCCGCTTAGAGCAGCTGTATCCGTGGCGCTGATTGAAATCACCGATCTACGCGCTGTTGCCTGCATTGCCAAGTCGAGAAAAGGTACCGGCGATCCATAAGGATCCAGATCAATCCAATGCCATCCCTGTCTGAGGATTTCCTTTCTAGCATCTCCTTGTATAACCACGACATTCTTCTTGAGATCATCATTTTCAAGATTCGACCTCGCCCATTCGAGAGCCTCTTCGTCCATATCGCACATCTTTACCCTCAATCGACTAGAGACATCCTCAGAAGTCTCTTCCAACCACCTCCTAGTTCGAATGCCCGTCGCGCAAAGAGCATCCAAAATCTGTATTTTCTTTACCTCGCCTAATACCGTCTTTCCGATATGTTCGAGCATCAGAACACTCCTCGTCCGATT
>DAYJ01000035.1 GCA_002506875.1 Euryarchaeota archaeon UBA40
ATTGCCGCCTTCCTCTCCTTGATGATACGTTCACCACGTCCTGCAGGGACAGTACGGACTTTGGGCTCATTCTCATCCTCTTGATTACGATAGACAAGGATGTCCTCCATTTGCTCCTTGGGAAGGAACTCCGTCATAGAGCGAGCAAGCATGGACTTACCAGTTCCAGGATCGCCCATTAGAATCACATGGCGTCGCTGCTCCGCTGCCTTACGAACGACAATACTTGCAGCATCCTGTCCAATGACTTGATCGACGAGACGATTTGGAAGGGGGACGTCCTCAGTGGTCTGAAACTCCTTATCGCCGAGTTTGAGTCCGTCAACCCACTCTTCTACTGGAACCGAGCAGATTTCTTCCTTCTGAGTCAAGACACTACCTTCTGCCCAGTCACCTACATCTGAGGCATCGTCTGACACGGGAATAGAGTCGTCATCCACGTCCATGAACCATCACTTCCTATCGTTGATACACTCCGCTCAGCGTCGTTTTCATAGAATGGTGGTAGGCTTCATTCTTGAAGGTGCGGACGGGGCCATAAGAATCCGAACAGACACCGTTGTTCATTCAAACACAGGTAAAGGACCCGTCTGCATTCATACGCCATTGGCTTTGGTCAGGAGCAACATAGATCGTTGAACCTGCTGCATCTTGAGTATAGGACCCACCTCCAGGGAGGCCAGTGTAGTCTGCAACATGCGTTGCTGCTGCCATTGGCTGCTGGAAAATCGCATCAGCGCCACCATACATCGAGTTCGCTACCGTGTCAGTAGAAGGAACGGCTGTGCTCCAATCTACAGCTTCGGGGTGATTGGAACGGCCGCGCATTACAGTAAGAATACCGAGCCCTAGTGCTGCAAACAAGAAGAGTGCAATAACGGCTACGCCAATCATGAACTGATTGCCACCAGCTACTCCGCTAGCCATTTCGGACTTCGTTGCATCATCAGGGTAAGCATCTCCATTGTCACCTACACCATCACCATCAGTGTCAATTGATTCTGCAGGATCGTTAGGGAAGACATCTTCTGAATCACTGACTCCATCACCATCGGAATCGATTACAATCTTCTCAACTGCGAAGACACTGTAGGACTTCGTGGTCTTATGCTCGAATCCATCAACGTCGCTTGCAATCACATCGAGTTTGACCTCATCACCTGTCCGCAGGCCTTCAGTGTAGACGGACTGTAGAATGAAGGACTGGTCGAATCCAGGCGCTTGACCCTGACTGTGACAAGTACCAACAATACTGTTGCAAATCTGCCAAGTAAGTGCTACTTCCTCAAAATTCACCGAGCCCGTGTAGGACACTATGTAGGTCGGATGGGTACCATACTCCATGTTATCGTAGCCGGCCTGAAGGTCGCCGCCCTGACCTTCATCCCAAATCATTGGAAGGTCACCAATGACCTCCACTGTGAATTGGTATTGATTGACTGCACCTGAGGGGTCAGAAACACGTACTTGGACTACCTGCATACCAGATTCTGACCATTGCATCTCATACACCCCAATGGCTACAGGGACCACGGAACCGGGCTGTGCTCCAGTTACTGTAGTGAAGATGTCTTCTTGGTCGTCATCAACATCTGAGACGTAGTCAGCGACATTGAGCGAGTGGGTTTCACCGACCTTGATACGGAGGCCATCAAGACTGGCAACATCGAATACAGGGGCATCGTTAAGCTCACGAATAATGACTGCTAGGGTCGTATCTGTGCTCTGTGTTGCATCACTAGCACGTAGAGTGATGAGGACAGTACCAGTGACATCACTATCCACAGTTTCGATGTTAATTGTCTGGTCAACGATCTCAGCAGAGATGCGATCCGCTGGTTCAATACTTACCACATGAACGCCGAGAGCCCGAATCTCAGTATTGGATACCGTTACTCCGGAGTCATCAGTATCAGAGAGATACTGTGTAAGCGAAACTGCGACTGAACCGCCTTCATCGATAGTCTGGGCAGGAATAGAAGACCATGTTGGAGCCCCATTCGGGATGACTGTGAAGAAGACAGTACCAGTATTGGTGTCTTCACCATCACCGATAGTCACTTGGACGCCCTGGTCACGAATATTACCCTGAGCGTCACGATCTACTGAATCAAACAACACATCCATCTCCATCGCAGATGCATCCCATGCGACGAAGTTCGGAGAATTACTCGTGACAGTTAACTGACTCAAGGGGGTCTCAGCGTCACTGATAATCCCTGACATCGAGATGGATTCCTGCACACCTACCTTCACGATTGGTACGCCAGAGAACTGTGAACTGCTCGATGTGAGGACGGTTGGAAGTCCGTTTAGAAGAGAGAACGCATCCTCAGTGAGGAGCCAATTTGAGACCTGATTGCGAGAATCAGTCCAACTAGTACGGATGTCGTAATCACCGCTTCCAGCAACTACAGGAGGTGTGACTGAAGCGATGAAGCGAGCGTTACTACCTTCGCCTACTGGCCCAGAACTGACCGATACCCACGAAGATTCCCACTCCTGAGAGTTCGAGTGCTTGACTTCCATGACGGGTGTCATCGAATCCAAGTCATCGACAGCATCGTTCGGGATCGCCGTCAAATCGAAGTCGAGACTTCCGCCGCGAGAGATAGTGGTGCTAACCCCATTAGCGACCGGCATAACCGCAGTTGGTGCGGCGTCATGGGCAATCGTGCCACCCATCACATTGTTCGCACCATTACCATCTTGGACGGTAATACGGGCACGGAAACGAGTCAAACCATTATTCTCAATGGTCTCCGAAGATGAATCCCAAGTCGTTGAGAATGACTGTGAAGCACCGACTCCAAGCGACTGGATACTCATCGTGTCAATGAGAGATTCCTGGACGCCGTCTACCTTGTAGATTGAAATCGATTCTCCATTATTCGCAGAATAAATGTCAACACCGATATTCTTGATACTGACATCGATATCAACCATGTCACCTGCGATAATTCCGTCGAAACCAGCGTCATTCTCGACAGTCATAGTGTCAATCTTCACATCAATTGCAGGTTGCATTGTGCTGTCAGTAGCTGCGTAGACATTGGCATTGAAGGAGTTGGTACTCCAGGTAGAGTAGAGCGCTGCAACTGTATTGAAGTTCGACATACCGCCATTGACTAGATTGATTGGAACATTAGTCCATGTTGTCGTAGTCCATTGGTTAGCTGTAATTGAAATCGTATTGAATCCGGTACCGCCGTTAACGGTGCCACTATTGCTAGCGTAACCATTGTTGTTGAGGAGCCATGCTTCCCAACAATTGCCTCCCTTGCTTCCATCATTGTAACCGTGAGAATTGCAAACCTCTTCAGTCACAGCTGCATACAACAGCAGGTTCGAGGCAGGAGTCCCGGATCCAACATAGGTGGCAGCGATTGAGATATCTGCAGTGCCATCACCATTATCGATCTGGCTGATGGTCATACCGTAATCTGCAGCTGAAGAATGCATCTGGCCACCGCTTGAGATGTAACTGTCGTAGCAGGTATTGGAACCACAACCAGATTGTTTCTGCTTGTCGCCGAAGACAACCTTTGGAGCACCACTCGATTCTTGAAGGTGGTTTACACCATAAATCGGAGCAATATTTCCTGACTCAGCATCTGCTGTGTTCCCATAGGAAGCGGAATGATATGAGATGTAAACGAACTTGTCGGGAAGGGAATTCTTTGCCTGCTTGAGGGCGGGGCTCCCGTAATTGTAGCAATAGGGGCAGTTGTCTGATGTCAGATACTGCGCGAACACTGTGTGTCCAGGATCGCTTGGAGCATTCAAAACAGCAGGCTCCTCAACAAGAGGAGTAGGAGATTCCTGCATCTCAAGAGGTGAGACGAGGAGAGCCATGGCCATCGTAACCATGAGGAATGTAAGGGCAGTCGAGGTTACCTTTCGGTAGAGCATGTTAGATTCATGTTAATTCTGTGTATAAAATTTCGTGACTCTCGTCCATTGTGACCGCCTCTGTCTGACAATACGCGGTTTGAAGTCCTCAAGACATCGGACACCCATTGATGGAGCCCCCTAAACTGGTCCTTCTCCGCGAGGCAAATGGGAAGGTGTTTGCCGTCGAGATGGTTGACGAGGAACGACGGATACGAGGCATTGGGCGCATCAATCCGGAGACCACACTAACAGGATTGGAAGTCGGTGAACGGATCAAAATTGGAACGAAGATATTCACCCGAATTCAACCAGGGCTACCTGAACTCCGTGTTTCCATGGCACGTAGAGCACAAGTTATCACCCCAAAAGATGCTGGATTTCTCATCGCTTGGATGGGCATAGGCCAGGATGATCGAGTCCTAGAAGCAGGTTTTGGATCGGGGGGTCTCGCAATGCATATCGCTCGTGTTCTCGGACCAAGCGGACATCTCATCTCTGTCGAACGCAGAGAGGATCATGCAGAAGTGGGAGAAATCAATCTACGACGATGCCAATCAACGTTCAGTGACTTCTGCTCATGGTCACTTATCCATGGAGATGTTGCAGATACCACCGAACAAATCAGAAATATTGCTGATGGAATCGACGCAGCGATTCTCGATATGCCGGAACCATGGCATGCAATCCCATCTGTCGGAACTCTGCTCCGAATCGGGGGACGTCTTGCATGCTATTGCCCATCACCCGATCAGTTAGCCACCTCATGGAGTTCCGTTGAGGAGGCGGGTCTAACGGTAGAATGGGCTGGCGAAATGATCGAGAGACGATGGGCCCTTACCAAGCGAGGAGGGGTGCGGCCAAGTAACACTCCGATCGGACACACTGCCTTCCTTCTAATCGCCGTTAAGGCTCCCGACGAAGAAGAGTGAATACTACTCAACAACACGAACGATTTCCGTGCACGACGGGCATCGGAAACGGAATGGAGGCGTTTTCCCTTCTGGAAGTTTGGAACGTGTATTACAGAACGGGCAAGATGCAGCACCATCATCTCCTGGTCGGACTTCACCCTCTTCGAGAGGATCTTCCTCGGCAGGGGGTGCACTTTCATGTTCAGCAGTCATTGCTTCGATCCGGGCATCCGCACTGGCCTCAGCAGCGGCAACCTTCTCTGTAGAACGGCGGCGCGAAGTACGGAGAATTTGTAGCAGAAGCATGGCAAGGACATAGCCACCCATCAGGACGAAGATGCTAGTCATATTGTCCATCTCAGCACCAAAAGGAAGAGCGATACCCGACGGAGGGACGGGCTCATCTTCGATGAATAGAGCTAATGGTGCCAAGGAAACTTCACCAGCACCACCATTCTCTGAAGCAGTTAGTACAACCTCGTACGTACCTTGAGACAAACCATCGCTAACTAGGGTGAGTTCCATAGTGACACTCTCCCCAGGTGCGAGATTGTATGCAGGAATTGACGAACCAATTGGAACTACATTCCAGGTCTTTAACAGACCATTGTTGATGGCGTCACCCGTGAGTATCAGGATTCCGCTCCGGTTCGTGTTTCCAACATTTTCCACCTTGAGAAGCATGGTCAATGATTCGCCATTCTGGACAATAAGGCCACCATCATTTAGGAGAACTAAGTCGAGCAACAATGCACCATTCGCCCCAAAGGCCTCGGGTAGAGTGATTTGGCTTGTTGCTGAAGTGACTTCAGTGGGCAGATCTACTGGTCGGACATCGACGAGAACATCGTGAGCTCCCGCGATAGCGTCTGCCGGAGCGGAACAATAGATCACAACCTCCAACGAAGAAGCCGCTGGAACATTAAGCGCAGTGTTTTGTAGAGCGCATTCGAGATCCGAGGTTACTTCAAGACGATAATCCAAAGCACGATCTGTCGGATTGAATACGATAGCTGAGAGGCTTTCGACCTCATCATCCATGACCAAAGACGATGGAGTGACAGTTAGAGTGGCAGCAAGTGACCCTGAGATTGCCTCAAAAGAAGCCGAGGAGGAATACTCTGGCCCTGTAGATGACGACGCTGCCACCACAATAGTGCCTAGAGCAGAACCCTTCACACGTAGTTCAATTTCTGTCGATTCACCTACTCCAAGCGTTACAATACTCTGGGACAACTCAGTCTGCAAGCCGTTAGGCGACTGAGTGATAGACACCTCAAACACACCCTGAGCATTACCACCATTGGCGAGAGTGAGTTCGACGGTTGTCCAAAGATCAGCAACCACAGGAATCTCAGAAACGCCGGATGCGATGAGTGGTTTACCACGGGAATTGACGATTAGAGATACAATAAGGCGATCTGTTGCGGAAGTATCCCCAGTTGCGTCATCGGTTGAGTCCGCAGCATCTTGATGTTGGAAATCGAAGTCAAGGGAAGTATCGATTGAAGAGGAATCAACATCAGCCTCAAAGAGAACATGAAGGGTATGAGTACTCCCGGGCGCCACAGAGAATGCGTCAATCATGGGAGTGATTGTAACGCCAGGTGGCGGGGTAGACGTCATGAAATCAACCATATTCGCCACGGTACCGAGATTCTGGACCTCAAACGATAACGTGGTCGACTCTCCGGGGTCCAAAGACACCAAAGTACCATTGATGGCACTAGCCGAAATATCAGTCCAGTGAGGATATTCCACATTCACTGAAGCATTACTGTTACCAACATTGTCAATCGTGATGGAAGTACCGAGACGATCGGTTGAGAATACTGGTACAAACCACTCAGAGTGGAGTGACAGCGACTGAACTGAATCAAACTCCACATGAACAGGCCGTGTCATCCCACGTGGAACATGAACAGTATCTGAAGTGAACGAAATTTCAGGCATAGTCGGTGCTGAGAAGGATACGTTGAGATCCTCAGTACCATTATTCGTCAACAAATGCGTCTGCAAAGTCACTGCACCACTCGGAAGTTGTACCGGCCCTTGAGTCAATGCTGAATCAACTTGGACTACCAGAGAGAGAGATTCGTTGACCGCAATTGTATGCGCCAGAGGATATGTGGCATCAGATTCAGATTCATGTATGTCCAATGAAATGGTGCATGAATCGCCAACATGACTCTGAGAGAGAATATCTAATCCGATAGACCAAGTTGACTCGGATGCACCATCAACTGAAGTTATTGAATCGACAAGGCAAGCCCCAACCGTAGAGATTGAACCAGGGGCAATGGAGGGAGAAACTCCGTCTGTACCTACATCTGTAAGAGTCATTGTGAGATTACCAGAACCCCCAGGTAACCAAGCCTGTTCACTCGTAAAACTCGATTCAAAGAGATGTGTACCATTAACATCAATCACAAGAACAGTGCTCACTGAGAAATTTCCGAAGGTGCTTGCAGCGTAGAGGCGCAGGCCGTATGCGCCAGGAGCAGCATTCTGAGGAACTTCAACATGAAGATCGACGATGGTTGTTGAACCGGAGGAAAGATTCCGAACAACGGGGTCAGTCCACTGAACGGCCCATGATGAGGCATCTAATCCAGTCGAGGGAGTATTACGGGCCATGCCCATAGACGTACCACTTCCAGAACCGGACTCCCAAGGATATGATAGGTGCGAGGTCTCGTTGAATACCGTGGCAT
>DAYJ01000103.1 GCA_002506875.1 Euryarchaeota archaeon UBA40
GTATTGCAACCGGCCAATGTTGCGCCACCGAATTCATTTCCAGCTGAGAGGAATGTTATGATTCCCGATGCTGCGACAGCATCCATCTGCTGGCTCCATGCTGATGAGCCGTCATTGTCGAAATGAATCTCAAGCTGCTGCTCGCCAAGTGAAGAGGTTAGGATGTCTATGCCTTTGGAATCCTTGTTCTCAATTGCCCACTGCGCACCTTCTATCACGTCTTGGATGTCGCCCTCACAACATGCGAGAATATTGACAACCCATGCACCTGGTGCGACCCCGACATACTTCGAACCGTCAGGCGCCTCTTGTCCGCCGCCTGTGCCAGCAGCAATACCTGCAACATGTGAACCATGAGTCCCCGAATCGTATGATTCACTTGCTGGTCGCTCGGAGTCGGTGATTACAGCATCATAGAAAGCCGAAATCTTTGGATCGCAATCAATTGTAATCGGAGTTGGGTTGAATGGATCTGGATCAGGCTGATCGCAACCTAAAGTAATCTCGTCATCCAAATCATTGAGCCCCTCATGATCTCCTCTCACCCCTGTATCTAGTACAGCGATAGTGACTCCTGTTCCATCATAGCCATACTGGGACCATACCTGATCAACCCCCATATTCGGGGCTGCTTCATTCATATGGGTTTCAGCCAAACCCAGATCCTCTAGCATTACGACTCCAGATAGATCGAGGATTGGGGAGTCGCGATGAAGAAGATCAATCGGGACTGTAGCGATCAGACTGTCCAGATATATCGGGCGCATTGTAACTTCCGCACCCAGTTCTTCAACCGCCTCGACGTCTGCTGAGGAGGGATGGTGATCATAATCAATGAAGACTCTTGCATTGCCGGTATCTGCCATTCTCCACCAACTGGAATAGAACTCAGTTGGTTGTTCAAGTAGCCACTCGAGCCTATCATCAATCATGTTTTGATCGGAGTCTCTGGACCAATCATTCCACCACTCGTCATGGATCTCAAGAGCATGCCTTGGTTGCCACTCGCCGGCATGGTCGTAACCGCCTCTTTCACCATCTCGAGGATTGATCTGAGAAGCGGTAAGCGGGATGAGCAATGTTGCCAATATTAGTAGCGCGACTGCTCGACGCGATGTCGTCATCAAGTTCCCGGGTGAGGCTTGCCTCATGTTACTTGCGCTCAATTGGAAACATGTGGGGCCGAAACGTCACCCTATTTAGCAGAACATCGGGAGGAGGGCTCATGGATGCGCCGAGCGAGCCGGATCAAGTGGCCTTGGCAGTCGATGCATTCAGCAAAGGTAAGCCTGTGATGGTTTTCGATTCGTCTTTCAGAGAGAGTGAGACTGATCTGCTTTGGCCGGCGCAATATGCCAGCCCAGAAGTCATACGAAAACTTAGACAAGATTGTGGTGGGCTACTCTTTCTTGCGATAGGCGAGGAGATCGGGGGTATGTTCGATTTGCCTTGGCTTCAGGATATACATGTTCATCCGACATTGACTGCCCTTCACCCTGTTCTTGATCTGCTTAAGACCAATGATCTGCAGTACGATACCCGGTCCGCGTTCACACTCTCAATCAACCACAGAGAGACGTACACAGGCATTACAGACAGGGACAGAGCGCTTACTACGAGAAGATTTGGAGAGCTATGCGACGAGTTGATGCGCTCCAATACGACGCCGGAAAAGGCTCGTATCGCTCTGGGGAAGGAATTTCGAACGCCCGGCCATATCCCCGTGTGTAGAGAGGCACCAGGGGGATTGACTTCTCGACAGGGGCATACAGAGCTAGCCGTGAGCATCGCGAGGCTTGCCGGATTGAGGCCTTGTACGATTGGAGCTGAGATGCTTCAACCAGATGGGGATGGGGCACTTCCTGTTGAAGAGGCTCGAATCTATGCGATGCGTCACTCCATACCCATGCTTACAGGCGATGATTTGCTCAAAGCCCATGGACTTGGAGCTTAGGACGTGATTGGATGACTCGGATAATGGCTGTAGGTGTGTTCGATCTTTTACATGCAGGACATCTGCACTACTTGGAGCAGGCAAAACTGCTGGGAGATGATCTCGTAGTCGTAGTTGCACATGACGACACAGTTCGTCAGCGGAAGCATGAGCCGGTGACATCACATGACTTGCGGAAGAGGATGGTTGAGGGGCTGAAACCAGTAAACTCAGCAATTGTAGGGAATCCCCCTTCTACGCCCATATTCGATATATTGGGCGACATCTCACCAGATATTATTGCTCTCGGATATGATCAGAAACATTCCATAGATGCCATCCGGGAGGGGTTGGATTCGAATGGTTACGGCGATGTCGACGTGATTAGGGTAGATGGCCTTTCAGACGATCTTGATGGGACCAGAAAAATAATCGCCAAAATCTTGAGTCTTTGGCCGAATGAAGAAGGCGGTCCGTTCGAGGAGTGATTGATAGTGTTCACAGGTATTGTCGAGGGTAAAGCAGAACTCACTTTGGTACAGGAATTCGATGGATTCACCAGATGGGTTGTTGACCTGCCCCCGAAGCATGGAGAAAATTTGGAAATTGGGGCGAGTGTCGCTCTAGATGGTGTCTGCCTTACTGTTATCGGGATAGATGGTGACTCCGTATCCTTCGACCTCATACAAGAGACCCTGGAACGTTCGACTCTCTGTGTTCGAAAAGCAGGTGACTGGTTGAATATGGAACGTGCTCTCAGATATGGTGATGAAGTGGGAGGGCATCTTGTATCGGGGCATGTAATGGCTGTTGGAAAAATAAACAGGATAGATGTTCTTGAACAGGGTAACAATGGATCGAAGACGCTAGATATTGAAATCCATGTGCCCCCTCAAGTCTCTGAATATATCTTCGAGAAGGGGTATATTGCAATAGATGGAATCTCCCTGACAGTCGGTAAGACCCATGAATCGGGAGGATTCAATCTCCACATTATTCCAGAAACAATACGACGTACGACACTTGCTGAAAAGGAAGTTGGCTCTACGGTCAATGTGGAAATAGAATCGTCGACC
>DAYJ01000061.1 GCA_002506875.1 Euryarchaeota archaeon UBA40
GAATCTCTTTCTCACGGTGGAATAGGCCGAAAGTGTCCTGGACACGAACTGCAACTGGGCCGATAGTGTAGAATCCTCGAAGTGGGCACTCAAGCGTGTACTTCAGTTCTGTCTCACGACGTCCACCGAGTTCCATTAGGGCATAGTTTGCACCCTTCTTGACGCGCATGACTTCAGGGACACTATCGCGGACCTCAAGGATCTTTGAGAGATTCGATAGATTTTGGATTCTAAGTGTGATGTCGATGTCACTGTCTTCAAAGACACGTGCCTGAGAAAGTTGGCGCATAGCGTTCAGATTCCTGAACTGGACCCCTTCGTCGAACTCTTGATCGTCCATTCGCCGTCCAGTGGCTGCTACATCTGCGTGAGATGTGCGGAATGCAGCATACGTTAGGAAGGATAGGAACACTACTGCGACAGTCACTAACTGTTGATTCCTAAGGACGAGCCCGAGGAGGTATAGCGCGGCGGCCAGCGATGCGAACATCGCGGACTTTCTGCTCCACGCCAAGTCAACACTCTCCCGAAATCCGAATCCTCTGATTCACTCTCAGACTGTGGGTACTGGAACCTGCCGGAGGATGTCGGTGACAACTTCTTGGGTTTCCAGTCCCTTGATCTGGTGTTCGGGCTTTAGGATTAGACGATGCGAGATAGCGATTGGAGCTACAGCCTTGATTTCGTCAGGCGTCACGAAGTCGCGGCCACGGAGAGCGGCTGCAGCACGGGACGTCTTGAGAAGAGCCTGTGATCCACGAGGGGATGAACCGACGAGAACACGCGGGTCTTCACGGGTTCGAGCCACAATCTCAACCATGTACATGCGTACGGCAGGATCGACGTAGACATCTTCGCAAGCCTGCTGCATAGCAACCACGCGAGCGGGGTCAGTGATGACGTCGACATCGACAGCATCCTTCTTTCGCACAATTCTGCGGGCGAGAATTTCGTCTTCGTCGGCGCGGTCTGGGTAACCTACACTCATCTTGAACATGAAACGGTCAAGTTGTGCTTCAGGTAGAGGGTATGTTCCCTCTTGTTCGACTGGGTTCTGAGTCGCCATAACGATGAACGGTGATGGGAGCTTGTGTGTCACGGTTCCGATGGTCACCTGCTTCTCCTGCATGGCTTCAAGGAGTGCAGCTTGTGTCTTCGGTGGTGCACGGTTGATCTCGTCAGCAAGAAGCAGGTTACAGAAGATTGGACCTGGCTTGAAGGTGAATTCTCCCTTCTTTGCGTCGTAGATGTTTGTTCCAGTGATATCAGCTGGAAGTAGGTCAGGGGTAAACTGGACACGCTTGAAATCGCAACCTAGAGCGTCGGCGAATGTGTTCGTCATCAGCGTCTTCGCAAGTCCAGGATAGTCCTCGAAGAGAAGGTTTCCATTCGATAGGATGTTGACCATGACATTGTCAATTACGTGAGATTTACCGATAATCACTTTCTGGACTTCAGCGGAAATCGCCTGAGAAATCTGACCGACAGCCTGGAGACGTTCGCGCACCTCAGGACTACTCTGGTGGCGTGGAGCCGGAGCAGGAGCTGGTGCTGCTGGAGCGGGTGCAGGAGCCGCAGGAGCAGGAGCAGGCGCCGGAGCTGGTGCCGGAGCAGGTGCAGGAGCGGGTGCTGCAGGGGCGGGTGGTGGCGCTGGGGCGCCGGCATTCGGTGGGGGTGGTGGTGCTGCCATGTTGTTTCACTTTCCTTTCAGGTTTTCACTTCTTCCCCCATTTGCGAATCGCGATCAGAAGCTCGCGTAGCTCTTGGGGGGAGTAGGTTCTCGAGGTGCTGTAAGCAAGTTCGACAAGTCTTGGGTCACCAATCATCGTCTGCACCTCTGCGGGTGTCTTTAGCGCCATTTGGTCACGTGTCAGGTCATAGAATACCCGTACCTTCGCAAACAGGGCTTTCTGAACCCGCTGTCTATAATCGCTCGAGTTGACCTTTGTAGGTCGCTCTCGGAAGCGTGTTAGATCAAACACATGGCGCCAGTTTGCCTTTTCTGGAACGACCATGATGGATACTAGGAGAAGGAGGCCGAGATTCAAGATAATCAACCACTTTAGGAAATTATCAGAGGTGAGCAATACGATGGTACTGATTGTCTCGATGAACGGTTGTGATGCTACCCCTGTAACGTGCCGGCTCTCATCAAAGACGACATGGAAATTCCCTCTACCTGTTGCTACCGACTGGGCAAGGTCGCCGTTGTCAAATTCCATCATGTCCCAAATTAGTGTGTGGACATACTCGTAGTTCCCACTCCAAGTTCCACCGGATATATCGCGCTGCCAGCATGTAGCGCCGGCGCAATTTGCGTCGAGCCCCGCTTCTTGAGCGCGCTCTAGAGTCCAGTACTGGTTCGCGAATACTTCGTCATCTGCGAAAAACACGATACTTCCAGTGACTGAAAGTTCGCCATATTCGTTACTTGATCCAGTGCCTCGGAGTTTATCCATTGCCGTAATTCCAGGGTAATCGATTCGGACGCTAAGTGCAATGTCTCCTGGTGCATCGTTCTCGACATTTCCTTCCGATCCATCACCTAGGATATCGATAAATGCGCCAGGGGATGCATAGGCGAGAACGTTCACATCGCGTTCGATATATTCGTTTGATTCAGGGTCATCTGATTCAAGGCCCCCTACCTGAATTCCACTTGGGCCACGGTACATCACTGGCATTCTGCAGGAGTCGATAGTACGTGTGGCAAGAGCGTTCTCACTACAGCCTGTGGAGAGTTCACCTTCCTGCATCTCGGAGATATCCTTGTTGAAACTGTGTAGGCCCCATACATTGGTTGGATGTCGCTCAATATCGCCATCCTCGTTCACGACCTCGTATACTTGATCATTGTCAAACAGGGGGTCGTTGTAGTAGGTCAGGCCGAATTTACCAGCGAGGACATTGGCATTCTTGTTGTCAGATGCAACAATTACCTTCCCTCCTTCTTCAGTTACGAACTCAAAGATTGCTTGTGCTTCGGTCTCACCAATCGGCTTCTCAGGTGCGATGACCATCAAAAGTGTCCGGTGAGGGTTTTGCCAGTCGTTGACCAGCATGGGCGTTGATATCGTGTTTCCCATTGCGTATCCTAAACCGGTGATGTCACCAACTTCACCGTTGCCGAGTGTGGCTCTAACATCGGTTATCTGTCCAGCACCTTGGGATTGGTCATAAGCGCTGTAGGCAGTATCCTTACCTGCAGCGAAGGCCATTGGTAGCATTAGGACCAGTAGGAGCGTGGCTGCGAGGGCAATCGCAATGACGAGGTTGAAGCGGCTACCTTCACCTTCGTTAGCAACCATTTCCACTCACCATCCTTTCTTCTTTCGCGCCTCGGAGTGAAACGCCTATCCTTCCCAACCCGGTTCCACGCATATATGTTGTCCATCGTTGGATGCTGATGAATCAGCGGACGTCCCTTCATTAGGGGTACTATTTGCGCTTCGAGGCTACACCGGATGCAACAAGGGTAGAAATTAGCAGATAGAATATGCTTGGTGCTGGGACGGTTGTCTTTGTCACGATAGTCGGGTCATTTGGAGTATTATCTTCAGTATCTTCTTCTGATTCTCCTCCTATGACCTCGATGCGAACTGTTGTTTCTACCCAAACCATTGTACCTTCTGCCTTGGACCCGTGTGAGCTGACTCTGATATCGATATCACATGCACGAGGTGGATGGGCTGCGGAGATGTCGAGGATGATTTTCAGGTTAGCCACCCCTGGATTCTGATCCATCTGTGGCTTCAGGACTTTCTCTAAATCCGAAGCCTCATCGACAGAGACACTTAGCAATGGACAATCATCTTCGAGTTCTACATCTCCAATCCGATCCTCGCTGTTGCCATGATTGGTAACTTCAAGTTGGAAATCCATCATTGTGCCTGAATTGAAATCAAGGGCAACCGTAGGATCTCCAATCATGAGTTGATAGATTCTAGGTATACGTATGTCCACTTCATCACTACGAGAGTCTCCTGAACCAATGGGTGTCCCTGCACGCGTTTCTAACGTAGCCTCAATCTTCAATGAGGCAGCTAATCCTGCAGTATTCGTTATGACATTAACACCTGTAAGTTTCACAGTGAATGTTTCATTTTCACCTGCTCCGATACTTTCCTCTGTAGGCCCGTCACTGGACGCATTGAATGGCACGTCGTATTCGATAGAAATCTGAATGTCAGTCAATCCTGTATTTTCAATGAAAAACTCAACTGTGACCTCCCCATCTGTAGAGAAGTCATAGTCCGGCCCATCATTTGGCTCGATTATTGTCAGATCCCAACCAAACGGATCCGATGGAGGATCGGTTTGGGCAGTAGCAACCGTGGCGAGTAAAGGTGCGACTAGTAGGAATATTAGCAGGTGAGCACGCATCTACTTCACATCCATGTTCCTTTCAATGCGCGCTTGGTAAGCACCCTGAGCATTTTTCGTCGGTAGGCAGGCGGGAAATAGGTATTGTTCACAGGTTTGACCTCTCTTCGGATAGCCTCTGCAATCTCGATAGCGGTAGATTCGCCATTCCAGTCCACTAAGGCTGCTTCCGCTGGTTCTAGATGAATTCTCGGAATTGATTCGCATGCAGTCGTTGCGATTCGAAGTGTGCTAAGACCTGCCTCCGTACGTTTCCATGCTGCGGCAACGCCTGCTTCGGGGAAGTCCCAAGATTCGCGCAGGCTAAGTTTTTGATAGTCCCCATCAAGGTCGTTGGATTCCTCGGGGGTGCTCACATGGGTGACGAATTCACCGGTCTTCAGGACGTTACGTGTCATGCCGTCTAGTGCATAGAAATCTGCGATCGACATTGACCTGACACCTTCGGGGCCGGCGAGATGAATCGTGGCATCGAGCACCATTAGACATGGTGCGAGGTCGCCTTGATAGGTCGCAACGCAGAGCGTATTTTGATTTGGAATAACACGGCAATCCGCCCCTGTATCACAGTCACATTTGTGACACCAATCGATGGATCGGCGCCAATCTTCGGTCTGGTTGTACCAGAAGCAGCGTGTGTCGAGACAGAGATTACCGCCTACAGTTGCAGAGCGCCGAATCAGGGTACTTGCAATAGTACCTGCAGCTTGCCTTAGGAGTGGATGAGTAGGTCCGTGCTCAAGTTCGTGTAGGCGCACCATGGCGCCGATATGATGTGCATCGTGCCGTGTCAGTTCTTCGATTGAAGCCAAGGAGATTACATGGGGCTGTGTGTTGATGTGCCATTTGTAGTTCGCGAGAAGGTCCGTTCCTCCAGAGACCCAATCAAACCCTTGCTTACGTTTCACAAGGTCTGCGGCTAGAGTGACGGCCTCATCAATCGTTGTTGGACGATGGAGTCGGAAGGGTGGTGTCTTCATGCATCATCCCTCCTTTTTCGACGTTCTACATGTGACCAAGCGCGCGCAGCACGCTTCTTAGGATCGGCGAGATCCTCAGGCGTAGGAGTAACAGACTCTCGCCAACCTTCTGACTGCTCCGGAAGAGGCCGATCGGGGTCGAATCCGAACAAGACACCGTTGACGTAGGAGCTTCGATCCTTCAACAGATCTCTTTGCAGATCGCGGTGAGCATGTTCCTTTGCCCTATTTTCCAAGTCGGCTTGGAGAGCGGATGGTTCAAAGGATGGGTTGGGTAAATCCAGAGGATCTTTGATGCCCATTTTCCTGCATTGTTTCTCAATAGTTGAGTATAATCGATCTGGTGAAACTGGTAGTTCGTTTACACGAACACCGACAGCATCGTAGATTGCATTGACTACTGCAGGGAGGATAGGTAGAAGGGGTCCTTCTCCTGCCTCTTTTGCACCGAATGGTCCTTCAGGATCATTGGATTCTACGATAATCGGTACAACCTCCGGCATCTCGTGGACGCTCATGATTTTGTAATCAAGCAAATCAGGGTTCAGCAGATGTCCAGTACGGCCATAGCGCATCTCCTCTGAGAGGACCTGCCCCATCCCCATGTGGCAGGAACCAATGATTTGACCTTCTACTGCGAGTGGGTTGAGTGCCTTGCCGCAATCATGTGCAGCCCACGCCTTGATAACTCGAACGAAGCCAGTCTCTGGGTCGACTTCGACCTCAGCGACATATGCTGAGAATGAGTAGGCTGGAGCTAAGCCTGCTGCAGCACCCTTGTGGACACCGCCCATTGGAGGTGTACGATAAGCGCCACTTGCAATAAGGGACCCAGTATCTGCTTGTGCCTTGTGTACTGCTTGGAGCCAGGATACCCCAATCGCGGGGTCACGCTTGTAGTAGATTCTCCGATCACCAAGAACGAGAGAATCAGGGTGGTAACCTATGATTTCCCAAGCCGCGTTGAGGACCTTCTCACGGAGCTCAATTGCCGCACGAATCGCGGCATTACAGTTCATGAAGGTCACACGGGATGAGTATGAGCCAAGATCTACTGGGGCAGTGTCGCTCTCACGACTACGTATACGAATCATGTCAAGTGGTAAAGCGAGCACCTCAGATACCGATTGGGCCACTGCAGTATCGCTTCCTTGGCCTATGTCTGCGGCTCCTGTGTGGACGGTGACGCCTCCGTCCATATCGCATTGGAGATGTACAGTTGCATGAGGGAAGTTTTCTGGATCCCAGTGGATTGGTAGTCCCGATCCGGAGATGAAGAAACCGCAGCCGACACCAATACCTCGCCCAAGAGGCATCTTTCGGAACTTATCGTCCCAGCCGGATTGCTTGCGTACTTCGTCAAGACATTCACGCATCCCGGTACTTGTGATGCGGAATCCAGTAATGGTTCGACAATGCGGTGGCAAAAGATTCGCGAGACGGAATGTCATCGGGTCAACACCCATTTGTTCACAGACATCATCGATAGCAACCTCGACGGCACAGCGTGAGTTGACTGCACCGTGGCCACGCATAGCACCACTTGCAGGCTTGTTTGTCCATACACGAGCGCCCGTATAGTGGAATCCACCGATCTCGTAGGGCGAAGTATGGAGCACGCCGTTGTAATATGTCGTAACATGTCCGAAAGATGCGAATGCACCTCCGTCGATTAGAGCATCAGTTTCTATGCCGGCAATTCTCCCCTTTTCGTCCGCGTAGACCTCCATCTGGATACGGCTCGGGTGTCGGCCACGGTTGATCCAATATACCTCCTCTCGGTCAAAGTTAATTCTGACAGGCCGGCCACTTTTCTTTGCGAGGATGGCGGCACACATTTCGTGAGGAAATGGGTCTGACTTGCCACCAAAACCTCCTCCAACAAAAGTCCGAATGACATTGATCTGATGCATTGGGACATCGAGTACAGAGGATAGAGCACGATGCACATAATGAGGGACTTGTTGTGGCGTATACAGTTGAAGTCGACCATTTGGATCCCAATGTGCAACGACTGCATGGGGTTCGGTGAAACCATGATGGAGGCCCGCGAAAGTCCAGTCTGACTTTGATTGGAACGGGGCGTCGTGCATTGCATCGGTGTGGCCGAACTGTTGGAAAACACGTTTCTGAACGTTGGATTCGCCGATGTGATATTTTCCTCGGTCGTGGATAGGATTCTCGCTGTCTAGGAGTCCATCTTCCATGTCATGAATCGATTCCATAACTTCGTAGTCCACATGAATATGGTTGAGGGCTTCAATCGCAATTTCCTCGGATTCGGCTGCGACACAGGCAACAAGATCCCCTACGTGTCTGACCTTATCTTGAGCCATCGCGTGTTCGTCCTTGGTCACTGGGAGGACACCGAATCGGTTGACTGAATCCATTCCTGTGGAGACGGCGCGCACGCCTGGAAGAGCTTCTGCCTCACTCGTATCGATGCTTACAATTCGAGCATAATGGTGAGGTGAACGAAGGATTCTACCTACGAGCTCATTGGGTAGACGAATATCGTCGCCATACTCGGCTTGGCCCGTGACCTTCCACCTCGAATCAACCAATGGCGTAGCCTTTCCAATTGTCTGGCCAGTGATGTGAGGGTCATGCACATGTGGGCCACGTGGCTGTTCAAGTTGCCCTCCTTGGCTGTTGGGGATACGTTCGATATCTTGTAACTCGCTGTAGGGATTGGATCCGCCGCTTCCAGGAACTCCGAAGTCCTGTTTCCCAGCGGTCCGTTTTCCGTCCTTCCGCTTCTTATCTGAGGAGCCGCCTGGAGCCTGCCGATATCCCTTGCTCATGGAATCACCTCGCATCGCCTGGCGGTAGAGTCGGTTCATCTGGGCCGACGGGATGTGGGTCAGAGGCAGCCTCTGTACGATCATCACCAGTCAGTCCATTTCGGAGCATTTCTCCGGCTTCTTGGATTGAGGTTACAATCTGTTGGTAGCCCGTGCAGCGGCAGAGATTACCCTCAATCGCCTCTTTGATTGCGGCTTCGGATGGGTCCGGTTCTTTGTCGAGGAGAGCTGCACTCACTACGAGGAAACCAGGTGTGCAGAATCCACATTGGCTTCCCCCATGGTCGGCGAAGCACTGTTGTATTGGATGAAGATGGTGGCCGTCTGCTAGGCCTTCGACAGTGGTGATTTCCTTCCCCTCGACCTCAAATGCAAGAGTCAAGCAGGAGAGTACGGGTTCTCCATCGACGAGTACGGCACAGCAGCCGCAGGTCCCCATGTCACATCCTCGCTTCACGCCGAGTGTTCCAACGTGATCACGTAATACGTCTAGAAGAATCGAATGACTGTGCGCTAGTTCCGTGAACTGTGCTCCATTAACGCGTGCTGTCCATGCCTCCATTGGGTCCGAGGGGACCATAGGGATGTGGATTGGCGCAGACATGGAGCAATTTAGTGCGAGGGGAACACGCTCTTTGAGCGTTCGGGCACTAAGATTGGATTCATCATGGCACTTTGTTGGATTTTGAATCAACTACTCGTTCGATTCCAAACGCATGAATTCAAATGTCTTGCATCCATTGTTTTTCCATCTTAATCTTCCGATTTCGTTATACTTCGTCAGTTTGTGAATAGGACTCATGACAACTTCAGAACCCCTGCAAGCCACTATCCTAAGTGCACAGGAAATGGATGCTGCTCGTATTGGAATGATTGCTTCCATTGTAGGTGGGAGTGTGATGTTAATCGCTGCTATCTTCTATGTGACAACCGTCCAAGTGGATTCAGATTATTCATACCTAATTCTAGGAATGATGCTCGGTTCCATAGGATTGTGCGTAATCGGTTATCTTGAAGTTTGTAAGCGCGAACTCCTCCCTAGTCCATCAGAGGTTCTGAAGGATTACGTAGGAAGTGCCGCAGTGGTTTTCGGGACTTTGGCAACCCTCTGGATTTCTCGTTTTTCGATATGGTTCCTTGCTGTTGAAAACACCTTCATTGCCCAAGATGTAGGTAATAATTTCTGGATTCCTGATTGGATGCCTATGGTCCAAACTATTGGAGTCATTGGCACGGTGGCTTTGGGTGCTTGGATGGCACAACGTCATTCCTTGGGGAACTCTGTTCGAGCAGCGTTGGTTCTTGCGCCAATCAGCGTTTCGTTCAGTGTCATTACAATCTGGCTAGATTGGTCAGCGCCCGGCCTGAGTCTCTGGGTGAGTCTAGGGCACCTTCTCCTACTTTCTTCGGCCATTTTGTACGCCCTTCATCTGGATCGCGCACCACTTTACCTTCTTGCATCGGGTGTTGCAACAGTATTCCCACTGCTGTTTTCGTTGACATCTGCGGGCATGCTTGGACTTTGCCTTCTAGTTCCAATCATCATCCTAGTTGGCATGACAGCGATGGACCGATCCTTGGACCGGAAGATGATTGAGAATAGTTCTGGTTTCGTTATCGGAGCAGTCCTTCTTGCTCAGTTTGCAGGCCGTGGTGAACCCCTCGTGTTTGCTGGTTTTATTTTGTCTAATTTCCCGTTTGATTTGTCCTTCATATTGTGGGCTACTCTGTTGGTTGGTTGGTTTGGGCCAACCTACATGCAGCGCACCCCTGCAATGCCAATCGGACTTGCTCTTGCCCTTGCAATGCTACAGGGAGAAGCGGCTGCAGTTGCATGGTTAGTCGCCATTATGGCCTTCATCTACCTTGCAACACGAGATCATGCTAGGACTTGGGTAATCACTTGGACATTCATTGCCATGATGGCTTCTTGGTGGTTCTCATCTATTGGGTCAAATGCGACCAATCCTGGAACCCTGTTTGGCGGTCTTGAAGTTGAAATTACGGATCTTCTCCATTACGTATTGTTCCCTTGTTTGGTGGGCTTGGGTACCTGGCAGGTTCTTTCTTCTCGCTTCCCTCCCATCATTGTGGCTCTAACTGCTTTGACAGGAGCCTTCTCACCTACATCATTTGGTGGAGTTGATCTTCCTTTCACTGTCCTTGTCATAGGCACAGGTGTTCTTGCCTTGTCTCTTGAGATACGGGCAAGTTCTGAGCGCGCTTCAATCAATACATTCCACTTATCTCCAGCGTTGGGCAGCGTTGTCATCGCTTCTTTGAGTGCAGGACCATTCCTAGCCGACTATTTACTTGCTGGAACTCAGGATTTAGCGACTCTCCTAATCGCTCCATTCTCTGGTGCTCTACTCTATGGTCTCACTTATTCAGTTCGAGGAAAGGAAGTGTTCAATACATCCTCTGAATCCATTGTAGTTTCAGAGGCTAATCCCTTCAGATTATCATTAATATCGGTCTATATCCTACTCTTTTTCGGGCAGTTCTTAGGGCTTCACACCTCCTCTTTACATGCGGATTTGGACGCATCGATGATTGAAGCACTTCGCCTCATCGTGTTTGCACTAACTGTTGGAATCATTGCTCTTGAAGGAGGGGTACTAAAATCGGGCACGTCAATGGAACGTTTTGGTTCTTCGTTGGCAGCATTGTTCCTGATTTGGGGGGCTTCAATATCACTCAACGAATTGGAGTTATCTGGCGCTCTAATCCGTGAGTTGATTCTGATTGGTGCACTTATCGGTATTAATCTTAGATTCCAAGCTAAGGGTGATTCGTCGGAAGAGGAGAGGTTTTTCGATCAGGCAGTTTTGTTCATTTTACTCATCTCATCATTCATGGATCTCAGCGGGGGCCTCTGGAGTCTTGTTGTGTTCTTCCTCGTCGCCGATCGTGCCATTCGATATCAGCACGGATTCACCCAAATATTCCTCCTTCCGGCCACTTTTGCAATCTCGATAATCGGCAAGTTTGGCATATTAAGCAAGCATGGCTTGGTTTGGGATCAGTTTGACTTGATACCTTATCTTGGCGAGTTCTCAAATCTTCTAGGAAATAATCTTCTTCCTCGTTGGAGTATCCTTCTTCTGATTGCGATTTCCGCGTTGTCTCTTTACCATCATCGTTCGATTACAAATCCACGGAACGAATACACGCCATATTTACCGTATTTCTGGTTGGTTGTCAGCGTAGCAGTAATACTCCCTGATGCACGGTATGTTCCAGGTTTATTCACGGTCCTCATGACCGCTCTGATTCTTCGTACAGGTTACCTAGGTTGGTTCTGGATAAATCCATTCGTTGCAGGTTGGTCCGCCGTCACGACTCTTGATTTAGTCCAAGAGAATGAGTGGGGTCTCATCAACATCCAGGAAGAGAGCGCCTTTGCTATGACTCTCGGTCTTGTTGCCTTTGCACAACTTTTCGCGTATCGTCATGGATTCCTCCATCGATTCACAGATCAACGAATAGAGTCTCAAGGATTCAACCTCGAAGAGGGCCCGGATGAAAATACCGTATTCAACCTATACAATCGAGTCCTTGGATATTCAACTCTCATCCTATTCGCTCCAGAACAGGTGGTAGATTACTTACCATTCATCCGAGTACTTCTCACCGGTTTACTCGGCATAGATCTCTACTTCAATCGTCTCTTGTGGCCGCTTCGATTATGGATTATTCCGATGGTGTTCTTCACGGGAGATTTCCTCGATCAAGAATTCAACATAGTGAATGATGTCACATATGACCAATTTGCATTCCTACTATTGGTCATAGCTGGCGCTTACCAGTTATACTGCTCGTACAAGCAGGTCAATGAATTCAATGAAGAAGAGATGATTCAATCCCATGCAGGAATTATTGGGACCTTCTCAGTGATTTTTGGATTATGGTCGTTCATCGATTTGGGTGATTACAATCTGGGTGCCCTAAACGGAATCGTGATGGTCATCATCTTTGGTCATCATCTCGTTCTTGGTTTTGGCCGCGATGATTCGTGGAGGCGATTGTTTAGTCTAGTGGGGCTTCCAACGGGTATGTTAGTGACCGGATTCTCATTCGGCAATGAACTCGTTGCGGTAATATCTCTGTTCCTAGCAGCCATGACGCTAATCGCTCAGGGTATCATGTATTCTGCACGTGGTGGAATTGGCATGGGTTCCGCCCGAAGCGATGGAGGTGTACATATGGATTCGTTGACCGCTTTCATCAAACCAGATCTGGCAATAGTGGAAGAGTCCGATTCTGAGGATGAAGTGGAAGATGATTCCCCTGATTCAGATGAATCAGATTCTATCGAAGAGGATGCTCCAGAAGTAGAGGAGATTCCAGAACCAATGGATGCTTTGTCCTCTATCAGTGATGTCCGTTTCCCTTTGCTTGGGTCATCTATCGACATGGAGATTGAAGGAGCGATGCTCCAGAGGATTGTTAGTACTGTCAGTGCTGCTGGGACCCCTGGATTCCGTCCTTTGGTTCACATTAACGGTCAAGGTGTCCTGTCATTGCTATGGGAGCCAATTCCTGACTTTACTCAAGAGGAATGAGATCGCCAACCGGAATGTCTGATGGGGTCTTCTCCGCGGAGTATACGGCTGCGTTGGTCAATGATTTGTGCACAAACAGCGATTGCAATCTCCTCCGGAGTTTGTGCGTTTACATCGATGCCGATTGGGCAGATAACTGCGTCAAGTGCTGTATCAGATATACCCGCTTCTTGAGCTGCTTGCGTGAACGATCTCCATTTCGCCTGACTCCCGATTGTTCCGAGCATGAATGATCCATCAATCATGCCAGATTCACGCCCGGATAGAAGGCCGAGGAGCAGATCCTGATCAATAGTCCAATCATGACCCATAATGAGAATGTGACTGAACCTACCAAGGCTCTCGCCACTTTCATGTTGTAGGAAATCTACAGGCATAGCATGAATCCTTTCGACAGCATTCGGATGCATGTTTTCGTCAACAAATTCTGCCCGGGCATCCATGACCGAGATTTTCCAATCGAGTACCTCGGCCATTTTTCCTATTGCGATAGCACAATGCCCTCCTCCTGCAAGGAGGACATGGGGAGGCGCATCCAATACCTCGCTGACGATGGTAACGATACCACCACAAAGACTGTTCAGTGCGGTCAAATCAGATTCCCGATCTGTCTTTTCGCGAGATTCTTTTCTTAGTTGAAATCGTTCAATTCCTGGAATTATTTCGCCTTTGAGGACGCCTTGGAGGTGTTCGATAACCATCATCTCTAGACCGGCGCCACCTACGGTGCCGTATTGCTCTCCATTCAATGAGATCGCAATTTTGGCGCCGACCTTGCCTGGAACTGAACCCTGAGATTCAACTACGCTGGCTATTGCCACACGATTACCTGCATCTAACTGGCTGAGTGCCCAGGCCAGAGTCGATGCAGTCATGGCATGGGCATTGGGTGATTTGGTTTGAGTTTGAGGGCAAAGTTAGCCTTGGCTAACATTCATGTTTCGGCGATAATTATTGGGGCTCATGGTGACCTCATCGGAGATCATCGACCTGCTCCTCCTCTCGATGCGAGATGCATTCCTTGCCGTCACTGTCTTCGTTGCGGCGATGGTGTTGCTGTTCAGCTGGTTACAATATGCTACCGCGGGTCGTTTCGTTGACTGGATTCGTTCAAAGCGTAGGCTTCAACCAGTTATTGGAGCCGTCATGGGTATTACTCCGGGGTGTGGGGGCGCCATCGTAATGATGCCTCTCTATGCACGCGGATACGTCACTTACGGCACAGTAATCTCGACGCTCATAGCCACGCTTGGTGATTCGGCCTTCGTTTTGATTGGGGGTGCGATTGCTAATCCTTCACTAATTGGCCCTGTAGTTATGGTCCACGTAATCTCGCTTGTTGTGGGCATAATCTGGGGTCTTGGCGTTGATGCTATTGGAATTACACCATCCGCTCCATTGGGGCGATTAGGCTCCCAATCCATTGAATCATCCGTGCCTGAGAATGATGCTATCGAGGATTTCGATGTTAGAGATGATTTACCACGTGAAGAGCCGGAGGGATTTGCGTACAAGGTCGTTCATCAGGGATATATCGCTTGGTGGGCTATTACTGGAATCGGCCTCATTTTCGCTATCTTGCTACTTGTATGGGGGTCGACGGGAGGTGGCCCAGAGATTGATCTTGAGGATGGGAGCATGAATCTCGATCCATTGACTCTCGGTGGTTTCGTATCTTGGATTGGCCTTCTAGGAACTGGACTTTCAATCGCAATATTTGCGGCTCAGCGTTCGATTTTCCGTGATGACAGCGAAGCCAGTATTGGTGATAAGTTGGAATCATTACGTGAGACAACCATCCATGCTGCTCAAGAGACATCATTTGTGACGTTCTGGGTTGTAATTGCATACCTTGTGTTTGAGTTTTCGATGCTCTTGGGAGGTGTCGATGAGACTCACCTTGCTGCATATGGTGCTGGAATAGGTGCTATCCTTGTTGCTGCAGCAGTTGGCCTAATTCCAGGATGTGGTCCACAGATTATCGTGATGACTAGCTACATCGAAGGTATCCTTGGATTCCCTGGTCTAGTTTCGAATGCTATATCGCAGGACGGGGACGCCCTTTTCCCATTGCTGGTTCGTCATCGTGCGGCCTCACTATGGGCTACTATTCACACTGCTTTGCCAGCGATTTTGACTGGCTTACTGCTCTTTGCAATGGGCTGAATCAGCATCCGGTCCATTCAAGAAGATGGATGCGCCCTTCACGGTTGATGGACACCTCTGCAGATTCATCGTCTGGTGTCGTCGCCACCCCTGCCTTCGTCAACATCGCTGGCTACCGTTTCGTGGATTTCGATGACTGGAAGGAATGGCGTGCGCCGCTTCAGGAGTTATGTCATGATCATGGAATCAAGGGAACAATCCTCTTGAGTGTAAACGGAATCAACTTCTTCCTTGCCGGGAACGAATCAGCAGTCAAGGAATACATTCGCTTTATCGAGAAGGACGAACGCTTCCGCGATATTCCTTTGAAGATTAGTCACAGCACCTACCAGCCCTTCCGTCGGATGCTTGTGAGGCTGAAGAAGGAAATTATCTCCCTTGGCATGGATGAAATCAAGCCTGCAGAATCAACTGGTGAGCGAATTTCGCCTACAGAATTCAAGCAAATGTTGGATAATGGCGAGGAGGTAATCGTTCTAGATACACGGAATGACTACGAAACTCGTGTTGGAAAGTTCGAGAACGCAGTGGAACTCGACATCACAACCTTCCGTCAATTTCCTGCGGCAGCAAGCGAACTTCCTGAAGAGTATCGAAACAAGACGATTGTCATGTATTGCACCGGGGGAATTCGATGTGAGAAAGCTTCTGCAGTCATGATCAATCAGGGTTTCAGTGATGTTAGACAGCTAGATGGAGGTATCCTCGGCTATTTCGAAGAATGTGGAGGTACTCATTGGGAGGGCGACTGCTTTGTATTCGATAAGCGAGTTTCCTTGAGTGATGATTTGGAAGAGGGCGATTTTGTCTTGTGTTTTAATTGCCGAAATCCACTCTCATTAGAAGAGCAGCAATCAGAACAGTATGTTATCGAGAAACATTGTCCATACTGTATCGAAGGTGTAGAGAGGTGAGAACTTGCAAATTCGATGTCGAAAGTTAGCAATCTGCTTAGTATTTCTCTTTTGTACGTCAGTCATTTTCTTCCCATCAAATGATTTGACAGGTTTGGAAGAAATTAATTCAGATTTTTCGCAAGGAAATAACGATCATTATGCGTGGGAATGGCTTGATGTTGGAGGTTCAGTTGATTCGGATTCTATCGGAGAGATGGTAGTGCTCCCAGAGGGGGGTGTAATCATTTCAGGATCTTTCAAATCATCAGTTACAATTGATTCATGCACAGGTAATATGGCTCCTAATTCCAATTCAGGGTGGAATTCATTATTCATTGCGAAAATCAATAACAACGGTTCATGCGACTGGATAAATACAGTTTCAGGTAATGATGATACTCCTAGATCAATTTCTTCTTTCGCGTCGCAAATATCAATTGAAATTGATGCTAATCAGAGCTTATATGTGTATGTAGCAGCACACCCAGGAGTATTCTATTTTGATAACATATCATTGTCTATCAGTTCAGGATATATTGCTAAATTATCACCCAATGGGTCATGGGAATGGGCATCTGAATTGTCTTTCACTGCAAATGCTGAAGCGAGTATTGCATTGAAATCTAATGGAGATATATTCGTCGCAACAGCCAATAAAATTGTTACTTTTGATCAATCTGGTCAAACGCAGAACGAATTCGTATTCACTCCCTCTTCGGGCTCTTTCGAGATTCTAGATTTAGTATTGGACCACTCGGATAACATCTACTTGGGGGGATGGTGGGGCCAAGGTTCCATTTCGATTAATATCAATGGTACAAACACGAATTATGTTTCACCAGTGTCACAACGATTGTTTGTAATGAAAATTGATTCTAATGGAGATTATGAGTGGTTTTCCACAGCATCATATCCTACCAGTTCTTCTGTTATTAGGGGCATATCACTAGGTGGAAATGGTAGTTTGTACGTTTCAGGATATTTCTATGGATATCTTGAATTTGGGGCCATTTCACTCAGTACGGGGGGTTCTCAACGTGGATTCGTTGCCGAACTAAATTCAACAGGTGGTTGGGAATCTGCATTGGAAATTAATTCGGCAGGTACATCAATTGCAAATGATGTTCTTGCAACTTCGGATGGAGGATTTTTGGTTACTGGCGAATTTGAAGGAATCCTATCCATGGCCCCGTTATTACTCAACCCAGCAGGTGGAAACGGTGATGTTTTCCTTCTGAAATTCAGCCAATCTAAATCCGCTGTATGGGGGTTATCTGGTGGAAGCAATAGCAATGATCAAGGCAATCATATTGGCAACGATAGTGCAGGGAATATCTACGTTAGTGGGGAGTCTTCTGGAAATTTATTATTTGGTGGTGAATCCACTGGAGGTATTGGGGACGTTGATATTTTCCTGACTAAATTATCCCCTGATTATGACAGAGATGGAATCCCCGATGTGAATGACGATGATACAGATAATGACTTTGTCTTGGATAGTGTGGATCATTGTCTGTTCTCTTCTATAGGGTTCCAATCAATTACTTCATTTGATCATGATGGAGATGGATGTGAGGATTCTTCAGAGGATTTAGATGATGATAATGATGG
>DAYJ01000084.1 GCA_002506875.1 Euryarchaeota archaeon UBA40
ACATGATTACTTTCATCCATTAGGACCTGTACATCTGCTTCGTCAAGAATCGGACGCATGGCGCCAAGGAGATTCAGAAACCACCACTGTGTAGCTTCCAACCTTTTACCTCGGAAATCGTCATCAGTATCAGCCGATAGGGCTCGTAACCAATCCCCGAGAACTCCTACGCCTCCGATAAGGCGGCGATCCCGTGCTAGAGATTCCAATGAATCCCGATCAGGTAAGGGGTGAAGATCATTCCATAGTGGGTGAGAATCAACACTATCTGGGTCAAAAATACGAACTGTACGTTGGACTGCCATTGCGAGTATTCTTTCTAATGAAAAACCATCTTCACCGTGAGACAAACCGACTGCTGCGGCTAACCAATGGACAAAGGGGCTACTTCGGAGAGGAATTGTACCTCGCGATGTTCGATGACCGATTGCCTTGAGTTGATCAAGATGACTGCGGGGCAAATCCTTACCATTTGGATGAACAATTAGGATGTCTTCGATTCCTGTATTGATAGCATGGGATACCAACCTACCTAAAGCAGCGGCTGAGGCGTCGTTCTTACGAACGTGAATACGATGGAGGGGTACATCTGGATCAGATCCTCTAATCGGATGATCTGGAATCCATTCAGGCAAGTCATCTGATGTCTTCACGGGCGAGATATCCTCGAGAAGCCAACCATGCAATCCTAATCGATGGGAACCAGAATGGCAGAGTTGGTGTATGGGGACACGAGAGGCTATTGCTTGGAGTATCTCGGCCTGAATTGGCATTAGAGTGGGTGGGTGGTCAAGTAGGACAATACCATCAAGATGCTCGAGAGTGAAAGCGGGTCGTTTCTCATCAAGGAGTGCTGTAAGAAGTCGAGGAAGAACCCGATTCGGATGAGTCCCATTCAGTTTTTCCTCTACGGTATCGAGAACCGTCTGAAGTCCACTGAGGTGCTCCTCGAGAACTTCAAGAGGTACATTCTGAAATCGCAATACTGAATCGAGTTCCAGTAAGTTTCTGGTTTTGGTAATTGGCCATTCCCAATCAGGGTGTGGATGTAGAATCGGGAAGGAAAGTTTTGCAGCCTCAACCTGCATTAAACGGTGAATTGTTTGTTCAAGTGCAGGATTAGATGGAAGAACTCTAGGTTCTCGGAGATCCGCGAATAACTTCTTTGTCAAGCCTCCAAGAGTTAGATGATTCGTACGATCAATAATGCCGATTTGATCAATAACTATGTTGAGAAATCTGTCTCGCGCGATAGAGCCAGAATGGAGAAAAAGAATACGGGAAGGGCCACCTTCACTATACTCTAATGGGTTGATAGCTTGTTGAATTGAATGATCGAAGATCCAAGCAGGTAAGGAGCCTCTTGGAATCTGTTCGATTGTAACCGACAACTCCGAGCCACCTCAGCAACTCTCCATGTTGAGGGTTGTTAAATCCGCGCTAATCAGACATATTTTCTTGAACGTGAGAATAAAGCCGCAGTGCCTAGTATTAACACAGAAGATAATGCGCCAATCGCCGGAATACTCCGATCATTAGATTCACCCGTATCATCACTACAACCTGGTATTTGTGTATCCGAAAAGACCGTTGACCATTCAAGAGCTAGAACAATACGAAGATCTTCGCCATCCCAGACATCTGGCATCTGGATTAACGTGGATCCAGAACTAGTATCAATTGCATTTTCGACACGAATAATGTCTCGAATCACGTGAGGATAATACTCCAGACCATTGCTCCCATCTTCATATCTAGCAATATTCTCTACAATGAAAAGAACAGGTGTGACAGAAACCACTGGTGGACCGTAGCAATCATCTAACCAGATATCCACGACAGTCCGCTCCAAAATATCTTGATCCATAGACCAAGAGGCGGTTCCGTTAGTAGAGTTAGCATCATCTGGTGCCCATGAAAGGGAGGCTGTCAAACCATCATTCGGGATACTCTTTCCAAGATCAAGACTCATCGCATAATCACCTGAAAGGGAATCTGCCACCTTAGGAACCGACCCCGAATGGAGCCATTCTCCATTGAACACTACAGAGGGAGGTAAACGTTCCAATCCATCAGTAGCAACTTTGTTTGTAACACCATAACGAGTAATCCAGCGGTCATCCCCAACTTCGGTACCGAAGGGATCTGAGATTTCTGAATACTCACGATGATAGTGAAGGGTCTCAATGGAACGTTCGCCATTAAGTTCCTCAATCGCGTGCTCCGAATCAAGACAATTTGCACACCATGTTGCAGTATATACTTCAGCAATATCTGGCCATTGAGTAGATGGAACATCACCTGTAGAATTACTGATATTTCCGGTTCCAACATCAATTGCAATACCACCAATCATGCCACTCATCTCCATTCCTCCTGTTTCTTCTACATATACTCGCAAACCAGGACTTGATTCAGAGCCACTCTCAGCTTGAACCGATCCTGCAATGAGAAGAATCAGGAGGAGGGCGATACAGCGACGCATACATCAATACTGAACCAGTCTTAGGTCAATCTTCCGCTGAGTCGTGCTCTACCAACGGATGATTTAACCGGCGCATTGCCCATGGTTCGTTCCTGAAACGTGTGACTATCTCCTCAATGGCAGCCCACCACGGTCGGCCTTGGGGATTGTGGATCTCCTGAAGAGGGGCTAGACTAGTGAATAGAGTACCACGATCCCATTCCAACCTTGCTCTACGCCTCCATATCTGGCCATCTTTATCTTCGTCCTCCTCCTGTTGCCACCCACAAACCGGAAGAAGAGTCCGAAGAAGGTCAATCTCCTCGCGAGTTTGATACACATTTGTCAACCTCAGAACCGTGAATAATTCCCCTGGAACACGAGGAACTTGAGCTTGGGCTCCCAGCGGCGACTCTCGGAGAGCAACTAGGGCATTCGCAATCAACCTAGGAATCCGCTGACGTGGTTCGAGATTCGCCAAGACATCATCTGTTATCGGGAATACTGGTAGCCGCCCATGCTCAATATGCCCATCGTCATGATCCCATTCGTCGATTGCCTCTCTATGGTTCCTACGCCAATTTTCCTGAAGAGCGCGTAAATTACGACGTTGGAGATGTGGAAGATTTTGGTTTTCCTGCTCAAGGAGATGCATCTCATCATTGACTTTGGAATCCCGAGCACGCAACAAATCATTGCGTTCAAGAAATTGTGTAATGGTGGATATTAGAGGATGATTATCCAAATCCTCTACACAAACCATGACGATTGTTAGAATCTGATCCCCTATCGGTAAGGACAGTTGTTCTGGCGGCTGATGGATGCATATCCCTTGATTTTGACGGCCAGTGGTACTTCCTGAGACCATGAGGCTGTCTCGTGAGATGTATCTAGGTTTTATCTCAATCCGATACGAAGCACCTGAAGTACCCTGGATTTCGATAGCCTGTTGCTTGTCAAGAATATGGATTCGATTGTGTGCAAGGACCTTTTCCACCAGCGTTTTCGCTGCAGTTCGATCCGGTTCATCTGGAATCGCAGGGGCGACGCGCCCAAGGTTCCAATTTTCCAGAAGAAGCCAAAGACGATCATGCTGAGGCGAGCCAGGGGGGGACAATTGCGCTGAAATTATTCCCTGCCACACAGAGATATCCATGGGTAACTTCCGAATCTTAGTTCGGCCGTGTATACTCCGGATACGGATGTGAAGATGGCCGTTACGAACCTGAATCATGGCTTGATTATCCCTTGATAAGAAACTCGGATCACACCAATCATCAGTCACTTCTCTCCATTGCCGTAACCAAGGCTGTCCCTCGTATTCTGATTGAGTCAAGTGTTCAACCGCATGTGGAAGAGCGGCCAAAGCAGCAGGTTGTCCCTCTCGGTGTTGACGATCCCGCCCAATCGGGTCCAATTCCTTTCCGGTAAGCTCAATAATCTGTGAGAAAAGGACTGTCGCATAACAAAAATCAGCGTTCCTTGAACGATTAATGAAGGGATATCCGCGACCTAAAGCGAAAGCACGGCCAATACTGGTCCTGATTGCCGGAAAAAGAGTGCATAGAACTTTGACAAAACGATCCCAATCGATGCTCTCAATCTGGGATTCTGTCATCTTGGACATCGTCTTCACAAGATGGCGGCCTGGAAAAGAACGTGACACCTGTATCTTTCCATCCAGAACAACAGTGACGGGAGTACCCGGGCCTTCCAAGACGGTGAGCCACAAACCCCCAGGCAACGGAAAACCGCGTCGAAGAAGCCGCTGACACCGATCTATATCATCTTCATCAATTGCTTCAAAGACACGTTTCCGTAATCTGGCAGCATCCTCCTCACTCATCAAAGGATCTAGCGCCTTCTGATGACGAACCATCGTGGGACTATTGGCCCAACTTTGATCATTCTCCGGGAAAGAGGCTACTAATTCCCTCAATCGGCTAACAGTAGCCTGAGGAGAGTGCCTATCGAGGATCTTGTCAACGATTTCGATGTCCTCTCGTCTGATATTAGTAGATGGCATAGCCCGGTTGGTACGTGGACGAATCATCGCGTGACAAATTCGTCCCCATCTCATGTCATCCATTGCAGGCTCAATACCACAACAGATGCAGAGGCCGCCTGTCGTTCCATCTGTTTCATCGTTCCCTAGCATCAAGAATCCGTGCATCATCGACCCGTTATGAATGAGTGAAGATGTAAATCAAATAGATTCGAATGCAGCGATGGTCCGCTCGATATCTTCGTCAGTGATGTGAAGATGCGTAACAAGGCGAATAGTGTTCGTCCGAAGATCGAATAGATCGATACCTCGCTCTCGAAGCAGTTCAACTACTTCGATCGCAGGACGTTCCGTCTCTGCATAGACCATGTTCGTCTGGACTGTAGAAAGATCGATCGAAAGTCCTGAATTTCCATTCAATCTCTCTGCAAGAGTACGTGCACGTGTGTGATCCTCCGCCATACGATCAATATGGTGATTCAGAGCGTATAATCCACCTGCTGCGAGGATTCCGGCCTGCCTCATTCCTCCTCCGAACATCTTCCTCCAACGATGAGCTCGTGCAATGAATTCTTGCGAACCAATGAGGACACCACCGACTGGTGCGCCGAGGCCTTTAGAAATACAAATTGAGATTGAATCATACTCTTGTGCCATACGACTTGGTGTGGTGCTAGTGGCGACTGCCGCGTTGAACAAACGTGCACCATCAATGTGTGAAAGACAAGCATTCTCTGCAGCAATGGTGGCGATGGCGTCAAGGGTTGTTTGAGGATAACAACTACCGCCACCACGATTCGATGTGTTCTCCACACACACGAGGCGGCCATCAGGGTAGTGACTCTGGCTTCCATCTGCCTTCCTGATTGCATCTTTAACATGCTTAGGATCCATGATTCCAGACTCGCCTTCCACAAGAGCGATTGAACAACCAGAAATTGCTGCATAACCTCCACCTTCGTAGACGTAGATATGACTGGTTGACTCAGTTACAATCTCATCACCAGGCTGAGTATGAGTCCGAATTGCAACTGCATTAGACATTGTTCCACTACTCACAAAGAGTCCCGCCTCCTTACCGAGAAGGGTAGCCATACGATTCTCAAGTTCAGTTACAGTCGGATCGTCCCCAAGGACATCATCTCCTACCACGGCTTGTGCCATTGCTTCGCGCATCCCTGCAGTCGGCTGAGTAACCGTATCACTACGAAGATCAACCCTATCCGAAGGATACTCGCGCATGGTGTGATGTGAGGGGCCCTTCACTTAGGCTTGACCTTCCGATATGATTGCGAAAATGACTCATTAGAGTAATTTCAGATAACTAGTCACATCATCCACCTGTTCAACGGGAGCAGGCCCAATCCCGATAACGGTCATTGATCCAGAAGGAATCTGAGTTCGGCCCGCATCACGGACTGACCAAGTAAGCAAATTAGCTTCCTTCGCGCGCTCTATGAGGAGATGCATTTCCTCTGAATCCAACGCTTTCAACACAACCTTGGCCTGTCCTTTACGAGTCCATGTCTGGAGAAGACGTGGTCGATTTCGTTCAAGGCCAAGGGCGACTTCCATGCATAGATGACCTACCTGTGCAGCGATTTTTCCCTTCCCCATCTTCAAAGATGCATCAACAACACACACGAGTTTATGCTCTACATTAGGAATGGGGACGGTTTGTTCCCGCCGACGATTCCACCATGCCATAAACCAACGGAGGCGTCACCCTGTTTCAGACCTATGCAGAATGCTCCGCTATCGATGCAGATTGCAAAGACGTAGAATTAGGCTTCCAAGCGCCTAGGATATCACGTAATGACTCCTCTAGATTTGGTGTACGAAATTCAAAGCCAGATTCCAGTAGACGATGAGGATGAACTTTCTGACCTTCAAGAAGCAGTGGTCGGGCCAATTCACCGAAAACAATTCTCAGTACGAAGCCGGGGAGTGGAATGAATGCCGGTCGCCTAAGGACTCGCCCAAGAACCCGGGCGAACTGTTTCTGCCTTACGGGATTTGGAGATGTTAGATTGAAAGCTCCTTCACATTCAGGGGTCATCATCAGATGTTGAATCGCCGCAATATGGTCATTCATTGAAATCCAAGAGAACCATTGCTTACCATTACCAATGGGGCCTCCACCGCCGAGTTTGAACGGCAATAACATGCGGCCGAGTGCGCCTCCAAGTGGAGACATAACAATACCAGAACGGAGATGGATGGTGCGGATTGATGCTGCTCGAGCAGCATCAGCTGAAGCCTCCCACATCTCGACTGTTTCAGGGAGGAAACCATCACCACGTTCGCTCGACTCATCAAGATCCTCGTCTCCACGATCGCCATAGTATCCGATAGCACTTGCAACGATGAAGACCTCTGGAGGAGATTCCATGCCTGCCATTTTCTCAGCAAGAAGTGTGACGGATTTTTTGCGCGATTCAATAATAGCCGTCTTGCGTTTCTTTGTCCATCGCTTGTCCCCAATTCCGACGCCACCGAGATGAATAACTGCATCAATCCCCTTCAGATGCTCAACATCCAGAACACCATTACTCGGATCCCAGAATCTTTGCCGTGGATGTGATGGCTCTCTACGAACCAGTTGGAGCACTTCGTGGCCCATACCATCGAGAAACGGAATCAAATTCGACCCAATTAAACCACTTCCACCTACGACAAGAACTCGTTTACGAGGAGTGTCTGCGAATTCCATACGTCGAGCAATGTCGTTGATGAGGCCTTTCTCTCGAGCAGTGAACATTTGCTGAATCCGC
>DAYJ01000127.1:0-9615 GCA_002506875.1 Euryarchaeota archaeon UBA40
TGAGCCACAATCTTCTCTCTAAGAAGAGCCGCCCCTCCGCCCTTAATCAGATTAAATTCCGGATCGAATTCATCGGCACCATCGATTACCAAATCTAATCCACCAAGTTCTGTCAGATTGGAAAGGGGTATGCCGTGTTCTATTGCCAAATTCTCAGTATCAATACTGGTAGGAACGCCAATCACCTCAAGACCATCTTCTCGAATAGCACGACCTATTTCGATTACCGTGTGCTTAACGGTCGAACCTGTACCCAAACCAACATGCATACCGGATTCAACAAACTGCACGGCAGCAATACCTGCCTCCTTCTTCGCCTGCTCGATATCCATGGTTATTCTAATCGTCCGAGGTCATTGTGCATTTCGGAACGTTCGAACTAGATATCCATGCACATACTGGGAAGGAATTACATACGTTCCTTTTTACTTCGCGCACGAGAGACATGCGTCCTAAGCTGATTGTCATTGTGATGATGATGGTCTATGCATTCTCTGTCGCCTCATTCGCAATGTCTCCATCGACTGTCGGGCTCACTGATAAATCGATGGAAACCTCGACAGGTGTTCCTACAAAGGTGTCTGTCTCCGCCTATCCGAATGGGACATCAAATGCACTGACACTAGAGATTCCTGAGAATGAAGCCGTGACTGGCCTAGAACTAAGAATCCAACCCGATGCTTTGCATCGGAATGAGATTGTGACTTGGAGCGGTACATCTGATTGGAACGCAACTGGTACTGATCAGGACCGCATTAACGTCAATCAAAGTGGTCTACAGATGCTTCCAAAGAAGTGGGAATGGGACTTTGAAAATGGGCCGAGTAATGCGCCACAAGGATGGACACTAGGCAACGGTTGGCTCTGGGGATACGATACCAGTATCGGTCAATCTGCAGGTGTACATGGAGGGACCAAGGCCATATACACCTACAATGGGAACTATCCTAACAACATCCCTTCCAGTGGTTATTTCGCAACTTCTCCAGTGATTGATTGTGGGGGCTGTTCTGGAAACTGGCGATTGAAATACTGGAAGAAACTCGGTATCGAATCCCACTATTACGATGATGCACAAGTTCACGTCAAAAATCAACAAGGTACTTGGCAAACTGTGTGGGATTGGAATTCTTACTCCGTAAATCCATCTTCATGGACCCAAATGAACCATGACATCTCTCAATATGCAGCAGGAAACTCAAATCTCCAAATCCGATTCAAACTTGGACGAACCGATGGTTCGGTGACCTATACAGGTTGGAATGTCGATGATATATCCGTTGAACCATCTACAGGGGGCGGTGGAGCTGATGCTGCAAATTGGACTAGTCCATCCTTTGGCCCAGCAATTACTGGTAGTAATGGCATGACACCTGGAGCCTATGGGCAGATGAGTATCGATGCGATGATACCCAACAACGCAATTCTCCGAACCAGTATACTTGATGGGAGATCAAACACACCGATTCCTGGATTCGATAATCTTGAGGATTTACACCTTGATCTTGGACCGATTGATCCGCATTTGCACCCTGAATTGAGAGTTAAACTCTACTTCGCAACCCCGAATGGTGCTCAGACTCCGATAGTTCACGGTATTCATCTCAATGGGCGTATCGCGACTACCTTTGAGGTCAATCCTGCTTTGATGGGATGGAATCTAACCGGATCTAACTGGGACGGTGATTCCATCAATGGAGGGACTGCAACGAGTCCGGTATACACCTCTGCTCGAGCAATATCGCAACTCGCATTGTCAACCTCAGGTAGCGGCGCCACCGCAGAGTACAACATCGATGGAGGATCTTGGACTCCGATCGCTACAACGAGTACGACCATACTCAGTGAAATGGCTGAAACTGTTCAATTCAGGTTCTCAGGCTCCTCGATGGATCTTGCGTCCTTCCAAGCAGACCTTATCCCAGGACGTACAGGGGATGAGATGATGATTGATATTGGGACAGATGGAATCTCAGAATGGGATTTCGGACATACTGCTGTAGGAAGTCTGGGGTGGCAAGACCTCTTCGCGAATGGACAACGCAGTGTGGGTGTTAATCTCGGTGGGCAAGGAGGGCAACTCGATGTCCCAATACTTCTGCCAGAAGACGGTATTGATTCTCTCTCCTTCGTAGCATCACCAGGAGCACTTCCTCCGCCAGGATTCAATTGGACATTGATTGCAGATGGTACAGAGGTTGCAAATGGTTCACCTACTCTCAGCACAATCGGCACGAACAGGATAGAACTCACTACTTCTGAAGTCAATGACCTGAATACCGCCATATCTGGCATCACAGTAACATCTGGACCGATGCATCTCCCACATGTCGAGGTCACACTTAGACTCGAGAGTCCTGCTGGATCATATCGCATCTCTGCTCTGAATGCGCGTAGCACACCCACAATTGACCTGACCTTCGGACCTGGTAGTCCGCTCGTGATGGCAGTTAACGACGTCATACCGTCCTCCCCCCTTACTGGAATGACTCGCCTCGTCTCTGTACCGTTCGTCTTCGATCTCCCTGCAGCTGTTTCTGTTACTATTGTTGATTTGGAATCAAGTTCCTCATTCACCACGGATGTGATGTCCTTCATGAATGTCACAACCACAATTGCACCATCCTACCAATGGATGGAAGTGCATACATCTCACACTGTCGAGGATGGGCTACCCGCGGAGATTCAAATCGACATCGATGCAATCCAACATTCAGTGAGTGTGACAATGGACATCACGCAGAATACTCACACAATTACACAACGTGGTGGATTCCCTGATGATCTCCTAATCTTGAATCCAGATAATCCCTACGAGCATTGGATTAATGGGAGCAACGTGGACTCTATCTTCCGATTTATGATTAATGCCAGCTGGGATGACGAACCGGATGTACGCATTAAGTCAAGGATTGTCCTCGATGATGGGAGAAGAAGCGTTCCAAAAATCCAGATGATTGGCATCGGATCACGAAATGGTATCGAGAACGATGTCATGTTGCGGACATGGTCAATTCTCAACGACTTAGACGTGGCAGTCCCACTATCCGAATCCTATCTCAAGTCAGATGCGGATATCGCAATCCTCGCTGAACTTGGATTCCCCAATACTGACATTTCTCTCGCACCTCGGACAGATGATGTGACCGTACATCTACACCTCAATGATGTAGAGATTGCAAATACCTCACAAATCGATGAAGGGATTGCTCGTTTCGATATCAAAACACCAATGACAACGGGTGATGTCGAATACGAAATCTCTGTCAGTTCACAACATGGTGCTGAAATTACCTACGCACTACCAACAAACCGTACCTTCACTGTGGATTCAATCCAACCTGAAGTTGTTGGAATGAATATCGCACGGATTGATCACTTACAACAAAATCCGGCACAAACTCTACGCTTCGAGATTTTTGATCGACCAATCCTACCATCCAATATTGCCTTGATGTTGTGGAGAGAATGGGAAGATGACATCAATGGAGACGGATATCCAGATGAGGATGAGTACAAGGAACGGCCCATCCAAATTCCATGGAATCGTACACAATCTAACGGCAATTACACCATCGTACTCGATGACCGTCTTGCTCCAGATGAGGCTCTTGTCTATGGATATCTCATTGGAGCAGATCCTGCAGGTAACGCACTCACCAACAATGGAGCTCCTGGAACTGAACAGACCCTGTTCGTCTATCAACTCAAAACAGATGGAGCACCACTTCTGAGCGAGGAGGGGAACTTCGAAACAGAAAACCTCGGTTACCTCCACCCTGGAACCGACTATACTCTGAGTATGCCTATCTTCGAACCTAACGGTCATGCTGACATCAATACCGCAGAGATTCAACTCGCATCAAACTCACAAACCGACCTAATGCCAATTATATGGAGCACGGAAAATGGAACCTGCACAAGCGAATCGGCCAATTTCGATTATCTTGATTGCCGTATGATTTCAGAGAACGAAGAACCGCTGACTCCATTCATGATGAACTCCATCCTTGAAGTCGATTTCCGACTTGGATGGAACATCGCTGTCGAGGATGACCTTCGACGTGAACCAACCTTGGAGGTGATCGATTATGCAGGACAATCCGCATGGAGGAGTTATCCTGAACTTCGATGGCGTTTCAGTCCAGATCTTGCGATTGACTCTAGTTCCATCCACCTGAACCCGTATGAGGGCACTTCCTCGTTGGAAGGAGCATGGATGCGTCCAAACGGACTAATGGGATTGAACGGTACTGTCGTCTTCCCATCCTCTGGCTTATCACCCTCCCAAGGCTTCACAGTATCCATCATCTTCGATGGTAGCGAAGTCCAAATTGATACGGATGACGAGGGTCGCTGGTCCACTGAACTCAACGCACCGTTGGAATCTGGAGATCACCCTCTTGTCTTCGAATTGATTGGACTGCCACCCCAGAGTCGAGACATGACTGATCCGCTCGCTACCCTTCTCTGGGTAACCGTAGATGGTGATGATCCTCGTCCAAATGCGATTGTATCTCCAAGAACAAACTCAGTCATCAGTATCGAAGAACTAGGGAACCTCACAATCGAACTCACGATCGATGAGCAGGGAGAGATAGACCCGGAAAACATGAACATGAAATGGGCACTAGTAAAGCGAAACGATAACTCTAGAACTGTTGCTCAAGGTACCACGAAGCTAGAGGTGTCCAGCAGTTCACTCGCGGGTAAATCCATCCCGGCAACCAGTCTAATCGAAGTATCAGGCGATATCCCAAATTCGGCATTCATGGAGGCCTTAGAACTCAGAGTATGGGTATCAGGAGCAGATAGGGCAGGCAACCAGTACACTACAACAAGTGCCTTCAACAGCGCACAAAGCCCCTTCGCTATCTGGGAGGTAGAACTTCTTGGCCCTGAATTCGCCATTATGGAGGACCTTGTATACTCAAAACGATCCGGTGTAATAATCGGTGAATCTCTGACCATATCTGCTGATGTACGCAATATCGGTGAACTCGATGGGCAGGTTGGAATCAAATTCATTGCTGAGAACATTGATGGAACACAGATCGAGATTAATCAGGAACCCATTCAAATAGATATTCGTGAAGGAGAACGTACGACTGTACCTATCGATTGGAGTCCAAACAAGGATGGTCGCTATGTCATTCTCGTCTATCTCAATGGAGATTTGTCAGCAACAGGAGAGCCCGTTGATGTGCTCCAACCAGTAGACGAAGGGTTACTTTCGGGAGATGACCTTGGCTTTACTCTAATCATCGGCCTGATGTTCATTCTATTGGCAGTGATCCTTGTTGGAGTAGTGATTATTGCCGTCCGCAACGGTGGAGATGGAGACGATTGGGACGACTACGAAGAAGAGGCGTGGGACCAAACAGATGAATTCGAAAAAGAGGAAGCGGTGCAGAAAGATCGGGAGCTTGCAGAAATTGCGAAGGCGCGTGCTGAAACTACACCACGCCCACAGCCGAAGGAGAGACAGCAGGAATCCTCCGGGGCAGATCCACGACTTGAAGGCATGGATCGCCGGACCTATGACCACTGGTCCCAGCAAGGGTACAGCCACGAACAGATTGTCGAATGGTGGTCTCAAAACAACCAATGAACCAAACCGTTCGATTCATACCATACGGTTGACGCTCGGAGTATGAGGGAGCAGGAGGGTCGCTGACAGTGTACGACACTGAGGAAAGTCCCCTCTCCACGACGCAAGTGGCCCGGTTCATTCCGGGGGCCCGGGAGGGCCGGCTCTGCAGCAGAAACGAACCGCAGCGGGTGTGTGCGATGAAGCCGGAAGGTGGAGATCGCCCGTGGACGGATGGAACGAGCACCCCCACTGGAGCAAGTCCAAACAGCCCCGACGAAGCGCGTCGACGAGGGGCGGGTCGGACGCTCAGTTGAATGCGACCAGCCATATGGTGAACAGAAAGGGGCTTACTCCCTGCACCCTCACCCAATCAATCAGTGTCAACCATCAACGAGAGAAGCTTCGATCCCATCCACCTTCTCTTCAATCACAACACTGACCTCAAATCCGGCCCAGCTGCCTTCATTTCCACCTAATCTATGCAGAAGTGAACGGTAGGTGACTATCATGCTAGGAAGGAGCAATGACGATGTCAACAGAGCGAAGATGATGAGGAGCATCATCAGTACGAAAAAGTTCTGAAGACCAGGAATTGATACAAATAATCCTGCAGCAAGACCAGCGGATGTCGTAGCAGTGGTCTCGAAGATGGTCTGGCCGGTTTTCTCCACCGACTTGGAAATACCTCCTGGTGTTTCACCCTCATCCTTGATTCGATCGACAATATGGATTGAGTCATCAACTCCGATGCCAAAGACGATTGTACCAATCATGGCAGTGAATACGTTCACATTCACACTGCCTCCACGCATCAGCAACGGCTGCCATAGAACCACGACGCCAACCGCAGTCATGGTGAATACCGCAAGACGAGGCGACATGAACAGGAAAGACATGACGACTAGGAGCACCAGCATAGTAGCAAGCGTCGTCTCACTCTGAGCTTCGTGGATACCTGCGTTAATGTCTAGAGAAACTGGAAGAGAACCAGTTAACAACGTATTTTCAACCCCGTCCAAATCTACTGCATTACAGTTCAATGCGGACCCTTCTTCACATCCCGTGCCTGTCAATCGTTGGTCGATAATTCTGCGGAGTTCTCCGGCATCACCGAGATTGATGTAAGGCTGATTCACGTAGACAAGCGTCTTCGTCTCACCGAATCCACTATCAGCGTTCATTAGCATAGAACGAACCTCAGGAGAAAGTGTGTCAAAGACCACGTTAACCATCGTCTCGCGGTCTGTCAACAAGAGGAACGGGCACTCTATCCCAGACACCGGATTGTCCCAGCAATCTGAGTGAAGGAGGCCCCAGAGAGTATCATCGAAGATGACTGTCTCTGTAATTGGATCCTGGACAGTCACTGGAATTGATTTCAAAATTGTAACAAGTGAAATGGAGGTAGTATTGTCAACAGTATCGATATCTTGTGTTTGAATCCTATCAATGGCATCAAGAATTGGTAGGTCCCTAATCGGAGCGGTGTCATTAACTCGGCCACGATCCTCTGCATCGACAATGAACATATTCGTCTGACCTCCATTGAAAACACGGCTGTATTCTGCGAGCGCCTCATAGGATTGGAGACCAGGTGGTACCTCATCAGAGGATCCAGTGATATCCTTACCAAGCTCATCACTGAGAATCATAGCACCATAAGCACTGAAAAGCAACGTCACAACAAGGATAGCACCTGGTGCTCGGACAGGTATCGTGCCAATGAAGGACCATACAGAGTCATTCGCAGCGCTACGGCCCTTCCTATACCGGAGTACATAGGAAAGAGCAGGGACCATGATCATTGACAGGAAGAAGGTAATCGCAATGCCGAGTAACAATGTGGTTCCGACGGTACGCATTGGTTTGATTGGAACCAAGGAAGTCCAGGTAAGGACGTTGAAACCGATGATGGTGGTTAGTGCAGACAGCATAATCGCATTCCCAGTTGTGCAGGCAGCATTCACAGTAGCCTGATGATACAACCCCTCATCCCAAGGATCAATTGGATCGAGGGGTTTTCCTTCACGCTCTGCTTCAAACATACGTTGTGCGTGCTCATCCAGCATATCGTTCCGATTCTCTTCGATACGATTCACGAGATGAAGTGCGTAATCCACACCCAGACCAACAAGAATCGGGCCTGCAGAGATAATCATTGGTGTGAGCATGATATCGAGGAAAACTGTAGAACCGAAGGTGATCATTAAACTCAGAATGATTGGTAATCCGCAAATTACCACTACTTTTGGACTGCGATGAAGAACAATCATCGCCAATGCTACGAAGGCAACAGAAAGGGGCAACATACGGTCAACAAGTTCATCGTAGACGGCATCTGAAACATCGTGCAGTACAGGTGTTAGACCAGTGACTGTGATTGCATCGCGCGGAAGAATCCCTTGACGACTAACATTCATCGAAGAAAGAGCATCCCCATAGGAGGTTCTGCAAAGATCCATCTCGGGCTCAAAGCCACACTTCTCAAGTAAATTATCGGCATGCTCGATAAAGGCCCGATGATCATAAATCCGATTCCCACTGTTTGGATCCTTGGGGTCAACCCTACCATCAATCTCTGTTCCATTCATATCAAAACGAATACCAATGACCACAACAGCCGTATCCCAAATCCCATCACCTTCGTTATCCGTGATTCCGTCACCGTCCTCATCCACAGTAGGGTCGGGGTCCTGCGTATCACGAACGAAATTCCTCATGATTGGGGCTGCATTCTCAACGTATCGATCGATTGTGTCTTGATCTGAAGGAATCGAATATCCATCAGAAGGAGTTGTAGATGTGACTGGGCATCCTTCAGGATCGATATTTGGAATCTGATACTTCTCCAATGCACAGTTGAATCGCTTGGTAGAACTATTCGCCTCTTTGATAATCTGAGAATGTGAGAGTATCCAGACAACACCATCCTCAGTTCCACGGTCATCCTTAGCGTAATCCAAACCCCGTTTCAAACCTCCAGCGCCTTGGTTTTCATCATCTCCTTCAATCCAGCTAATCTGTCTCAATATATCTTGATCTGTAACGTTCTCAGTACCTCGACGATCTGCATCAGCAATGGCATTGTCCGTATGAACGTACAACAAGACGATGTCAGTGGACCACTGTTCTCTCACCTCAAGAAGGAGATCTGTTGAATTTGCACCATCCGGCAAGTATACTTCTACATCTCCATTGATTTGATGCTGAAATTCCATTGACTGAAGAAAGAACGGATAGGTCATCAGAAGGAGGCAGACAATCACAAGCGCAGGTGCTCGAAGAATTACAGAATATACCGTACTGAATATCGAGATTCTGAACCTATCGAGCATATCTACAGCCGCATTCCGATATTGTCCGATAGAGGATCCAATGGCATCATTGAATGTGTCACGGGCATTGGAAAGGAAGGCAATTAGGGCTACGAATGGAGGCCATTTCCCTATACTAGACAGAAACTCTGGGAAACTGAAACCCTCTGGGAGGGCATCGTCTTCTTCCGCCATATACGTGTCACACCAAGTCCGGTCATCAACCGTTCGGGTTTATTCATTGAATCAGAACGATCTGACACGCTGGAGAACAATCCGGCGCATCAAAGACCTCGCTCCATGAAGTACGAGACCAGTAAAAGACATTGCAATACCAAGCATTGCAAGCCAAGCACCTGTCAAGCCAGGACCTACAGAAAGGGATATCCCACCTCCAGTGATCTCCTCAACAGTATTGAGCATACCAAGGCCAATGGTCGTTCCAGAGATAAGAAGACCCATTCCGGGAAGACCGAATACGAGAAGTGGCTTTTTGTGTGAAAGAGATACAAGAGCATAGGTGAGAACTGTCAGCCCATGTCCAAATGCAGAGTATGTGGAAGATTTTGGAACATCATACCTCACCGTGATTGGCACCTCATTGACCTTGAGTCCTTTCTCAACACACTGATCAAGGACCTCAAGAGTAGATTCCATTCCCTCGTTCTCAAAAGCAAGAAGATTGAGGGCACGACGATTGAACGCACG
>DAYJ01000127.1:9988-38551 GCA_002506875.1 Euryarchaeota archaeon UBA40
GTGTTAATCATCGATATACCAAGTCGACGGTAAAGAGGCATGGAATCTCGCTTACTTTCCTGCATGAATCGTGAACCAATGACAACATCAACCCCATCCATATCCAATTCTGCAAGCACTGCCGGGAGGTCCTCAGGCTCATGCTGACCGTCACTATCAAGAATCACTAAATGGTCAACATCCATCTCTCGTGCAATACGGAATATCGTCCGGATTGCTGCTCCATAGCCACGGTTAGCACGATGATGATGCACAATCGCACCTGCTCTCGCAGCCAACCTTGAGGAGGCATCTGAAGACCCATCATCGACACACAAAACATCGTTGACATGTTCAAGACAACGAACTACTACGGATGCTACCGTCTCCTCCTCATTGAACATCGGAAGACCAACGAGGGTCCGGACTGAGGCTGGGTTGAGGCCCGGCATTGGTTAAACTGGAACACAGTTCATATTTAATCAATCAGGCATTTCAACTACGGAATCTGTAGTATAATGAGGCATTTCAAAATGATAAGTGAGCAATAAGTCATCAATTACCACATCGAACCTCGACGATGGGCTCAAGACACATGACCTATGAGCGTAAGTCATGGTAATCTTAGTCACGGGCGGTGCTGGCTTCGTAGGTTCTCATCTTGTTGATCGATTAGTAGAGGATGGCCAGACTGTTCGGGTATTCGACAACTTCTCTAGCGGCCGTGAAGATTTTCTCGAACATCATGGGGACACTATCCAAACTATCGTAGGGGACCTCCTTGACCTCGATGCAGTCAAATCAGCAATGAAGGGAGTAGAGATGGTCTATCATCTCGCAGCGAATCCAGATATCCGGCTTGGTACTCAAGTCACAGATACAGACCTGAAGCAAGGCACTGTGGCCACCTACAATGTCCTTGAGGCCATGCGTCTTGAAGGAACGAAGCGCATTGCCTTCGCCAGCAGCAGTGTTGTCTACGGTGAGGCCGAAGTCATGCCTACACCAGAGGACTATGGCCCCCTATTCCCAATCTCCCTCTATGGGGCATCCAAGCTCGCCTCTGAAGCCCTGATTACCTCATGGGTTGGTACATTCGGACTCCAAGCCTGGATTTTCCGCTTTGCAAACATCGTCGGGTCTCGAGGGACTCATGGCGTAATCTTCGACTTCATCCACAAGTTACACCGTGATTCAAACCGGTTGGAAGTTCTAGGCAATGGACTTCAGGAAAAGTCGTACATGGAAGTAATCGATTGTGCAAGTGCAATGATCCATGTAGTGAAAAACACTGAGAATCAAATCAATTGCTACAACCTTGGCACTAAAGATACCTGCAGTGTCCGTAGAATTGCTGAGATTGTCCTTGAAGAAACAGGATGTAAGGACGCTTCAATTGACTACACAGGTGGCGACCGTGGCTGGGCAGGAGATGTCCCTCGAGCGATGCTCGATGCTCAACGCTTGTTCGAATTAGGGTTCACGCCCTCGCACGACTCCGAGGATGCCGTGCGATTAACTGCGCGTGTGCTTGTTGAAGAGATCGGGCGACCCTAATCAGGGCTGGAAGGCCCCCTCATCAACGAACAGAGACTCGGCCTCGATTGATGCAACTGTCGTCATACGAATCACAGTTACATCAATTCTCGAAGCATCCGGATAAATCGAAGTCAACTCCCGATACAATTCTGTCCGAACCATATCAAGATCAGTCGCATCGACCACTGTGACTGAACGAACAGGGGTGTCGCCTCGAACCTCAAGGATGTACTCTACCATCCACTCCACTGCAATCAATGGGGTTTCGTTACTGCTGGTGTGTTCGCCTTCTTCCATCATGAATAATATCGTCATGCAAGCATATGAATGCATTGCTCAGATGCTCAGGATGATGACCTACTGCGTAAGAACAAACTCACGAAAGCACAACCAATGAGAAGCAAAACCACCCAGCCGGCCCCTTGGACATCCTCAGATGGCGCCTCTACAGCCCAAGAAATAGCCGAAAGTGTAGCAGGCCCATTTCCTACTTCAACGACCTCATGCACAACAACAAGTGTAACGGTATCCGCATTGACACCCTCTGGCCAATTGAATTCAAAGATGGCGTTAAGACCTGAACCTTCACTCATCTCAACACCCCCCCAAGCCAGAGGCTTGATTGTCTTATTACCCCCTATTTCGATACTCATAACAGATTGAAGAACTGCTGGATGTACCAATAGACCGTTGGTTGCTTCTTCAATTGGTATCGTAACCGAGGTCTCAAGAAGAAGTAACGTCAACTGAGTCCCTTCTACCTGGATTGGATTAGTAACTGCCACTGTTACGATTCCACCGGATTCATTGGTAGTAATAGTCGCCTCGAGAACCTCATGTGTCTTTCGTGCTGATTCCGCGGCAAGTAAGGACATCTGCAATTCGCCTCTGGATACTGACGATGTCGACTCTGCATGGCCATCCATGTGATAGGTCGGGAATGGTAATGTGTGATTCAACCTAATACGCCGATGTGTTGCTGCCTCGTTACCGAGAGGATCCTCAATGACATCGTGTAGATCCACTCGAATCAACCGTTCATCATTGGACTCAACCATTGCAGCTACCCATGGCTCGTGATCAGCACATACATCACACCATACACCTGTTACATGTTCCAAAAGGACGGCCCCTCCTCCTCGAACATGAACAACTGATTCCGAAGTCTCCGAGGAGGATACTGGAATACTGAGTATGAGGGCCAACATCAACATCGCGGCCATGCGCCTCATGCCACTAGGACTGAACTCTCACGCTTGAAGAGAACGATGTATGAACCTCAACAAATCCATATTGAAACTACTCTGTAAACCCCACAACCTCCGTCAGGCTTGAAACGAGGGAAGCGTCGCACAGACCAATGAGCAAGCGCTGGTTCAACGAACATCGGGCCGACCCATGGCGTCGAAAGGCACGCCAGGAAGGCTACCGTGCTCGTTCAGCTTACAAATTAAAGCAGATTCAAGAAAAATTTCCAGTATTGAGGCAAGGTGACATCGTTCTCGATGTAGGCTGTGCACCAGGAGGATGGACACAAGTCGCAACCGAAGTAGTGGGCGAAGATGGATTAGTGATAGGTGTTGATCTCCAGTCGACAGCTCCTGTCGAAGGAGCGCACCTTATCGTAGGCGACATTCGAGACGAACTAGTCAAAACTACAATTGATGATGCACTTAGAGGACGTCCAATCAATACAGTAATCTCAGATATCTCTCCAGACATCACCGGAAGATACGATATCGACCAGGCTGTATCAATCGAACTTGTAGGAATGGTCGCAGATTACACATTACCAATATTGAACCCCGGAGGAGCCCTCATCGCGAAGGTATTCCAAGGCCCAGGACTAGATGCACTCATTGCGGCACTGAAGCGACGGTTTTCCAAAGTTCACCGATTCTCACCTGTGGCATCTAGGAACGCCTCCTCAGAGATTTACATTGTATGCAGGAATCTCAAACCACATCATGGGGCCCTCAAGCAAACGGTTACTGAAGAAATCGAAGGGGCACTCTCCAAACTAGGCATTCTCATGAAAGAAGAGGATGACGAGGAAATCGTTCCACCGATTACTGGATTCACAGTCCACAGAAGAACATTGGAAGAGGAATAAACACTCAACTCCGTTCATTTTGAGATCATACACCGATGGTCAATTCTAAAAGAGGGAGCGAATACGACCGAACGCTAAGGAGCCGCCACACATGAGCAACGCTACCATCTGCACTTCGTCTGGAGTCCCCCTTGAGGATAAGAGAAGCACAGCCTTCCCATGCCCTGGAATAGATGCAGAAGGTAACCCCTGCAAGGGAACTATTGGTCGAAGTGAGGCATGCCGTAATCAGGGAGTCAGATACATCTGCCCTGAATGCCGGTTCCAAGGTCCTTGAGAGGAGGAATCCACATGGGTGAAGTCATCGTGAAGTACAAGGTCATGTTAGAATCAGATTCGATGGGTCGCATCGATGATGTTTGCAAGGATATAGATTCCATAGACAAGGAGATTGGTGCAATTCAATTTGTTGAAAAGAAACCTCTCGCTTTCGGACTCATGTTCATAGAAGTCACAGCTATCATTCAAGATGGCGAGGAATTCAACAATCCTCTCGGCAACTTTGAGGACTTAGTGAAGTCCTTTGAGGGTGTCACGGAAATTGAGACCCTTGAAATGGGTCGGCTCTGATTACTTCGATCAGTACTGCGAGGCTTTTGCTTGCATAAACTCACGCATAAGCACAGTTGCATATGTGCCTGGCGGGAGACTGAATCTGAATCGTAGACAAGCACCTTCAGGATGCCATACTTCTCCGGTTCGAGGCCCAGCAGCCCAACGTGAATCGAGCACATCCGCATCAAGAATAGGAGCATCTTCGATGCTGAACTCTTCAAACCGAGATGCAAAAGCACGCCGACTTCCGTTACTGGACAATCGGCCAATTCTCTCGACCTGCCATGTCAATCCATCTAGATCATGATCCTTGAGGACCTTGGATTCAATCTCGCCGGGAGCATGTACTGCAGCCTTCGATGTCGCCCCAGGCAATGGACCAGTGACTGCTAAACGTCGGAAACGGCAATTTCTAATGCAACGTTCGAGATTCGTATCATCCACAGAAGCAAGCTTACCAACGTCGATTTTTCCTTCCGCGGAAAGTGGAGTGACAATATCACCTAATACCGGTTCAGCGAGGGGAAGGTCAGCATCAAGACGAGCAGCAAGTACGTGATTGAACGCCATAGATTGAACAGAATGAACCATCATAATCTGGAGATTACGTGGAAGAGTCAGAAATGCTTTCACATGATCATCTGGATGGTCAACATAGGACTGCAACATGGATCGCTCGTAACCTAGATGATTAGGAACGACCTCTAGGCAAGCTGCAGCATCACCATGCTCACGCCACATCTTACGGAAATTACTACTCGCCTCGTCCTCAAATAGACCGGACATGCCCAAGTATGCTGACACTGCCTGTTCAAAATCTGACTCAATTACATGGCGACCGACGATGGGAGTGACTGGGCGTAACGAACCAAAACGCTGAGACCCAACCCAGTTTGGAAAAACACCTTCGCCAAGAGATTCTTCCATCGCCTCCTTGATTGAAACAGCACGTGACATTGCGGTCCGTGCATCTAACGGAGACCCGTCATCATCGGTACAACCGCGTACGACAATAGTGAATCGATTGGCGTGATGCGCCCCCATCCCAACCTTCTGATGAGTGCGGCCAATTATCTCAATCTCAACATCTGCAATCTCAACATTCTGGATTGCAGCCTTCTGGGCATCTACAACCATCAGTTGGGTCGTAATTGCCTTCTTGTCCTTCGTCCCTGAAAACCAAATGCGGTTTCTTGAAATCTTCAGAGAACTCGCAAGTCGATTCACAAACCGGTTAGTTTCCCAATCTCGTAAGGTGACACGAATTATCGTGAATCGACCCTTCGGATCTAGAGATGGAATTCGTCCAATCTCCTCGACGCGGAAATCCTCCGCACGCATCTTGAGAACGCCGTTGATTCCTGGCCCGGAAGTAGCAAATCGACTCAGGCCTGCGGCAGTATCTAGGTCGTCCGTGTCCACAGCCTCACCGGTTCCATCACAGCGAGAGGGAGGAGAAGTCCTTGCCGGCGTCCTTGACGACTGACTTCAGGATCTTGACGGGGTCTTTACCCTTGTTTGCACGGATGTACAACTCGGGGTCATCGAGGTCAGGATGGCCGCTGAAATAATTGCAATAATCGACGTCCTTGTGGGCGTTAAGGTGAGTTCGGAATACATGCAGAGTAGTGTGATCTTCTCCGCTGATTCGAATACGAAGTTCGCCCCCTTCATTCTTGAGAACCTTCATTGCCATGAGGTTGCCGAGATGAGTCCCCTTTTTGAGGGCTTCCACCGGGAATGACTCTGCATATGAGTGAACAACGAATATAGCAATCCTTGCGCCGTTGGGATTATGCCCCATTGGGTCTCGTCGAGTTCATGGACGGGGAGGCCCACTCTGGAACATCAGAGATGGCGCACCTTCTCGAACGCGCGACGCTTCCCATTCTCATCATCACGATTCTCATGACGGCAGGCTTTGCAATCGGATTCATTGACCCACCATCATTCAATACAGATCTCACCACTTTCGTCCCTGAAGATGAGAACGATGTGATTATCGAAACCGTCGATGCACAGTTGACAGAGACCGGGCTTCCCTTCTACACTCACATCACACGAGACGACGGGGGCAATGTGCTATCATGGGATTCAATTTTGATACAAGAGAATGCTCTGTATGAGTTGGAAAATCAATCAAGCATGCAAAGTAATCTGATCATATCCAACATCTCGGCACCAGGTATTCTCCAACTCGCACTTGACGAATCGGATGCGAGTGGCACCTTGAGTGATTACGATTCATGGGGATCTTTTCTCAATGCAACTGTAGATGATAGTACTACCTGTACCGATGGTGCAGATGAAGACCTCCGTAATGCCGCATCCCTAGGCCGTATGGCAATCGTCCACAAAGATCTCGATTTCGAGCCCATCTGCAATTGGTTACTAGACCGCTCCTCGGGCGACCCGACTCCGAGTGCTAGTAGCACTCTCTGGATTCTTGAAGTCCGTCGCCAAACGGATCCTAATGCGCAGATGATGATGGAGATTGTTGTTGCAGACATCTTCAGCGAATTGTCCAATCAAGGAGATCTCCGATTCCAAACACTCTCAGACGGTGTAATCAGTCATGAACTCAACAATGAAGCGGTCAGCCAATTGATTATGCTCCTAGGAATTTCGATTATTCTCGTCGTAATTATTCTCGCTGCAGCCTTCCGGTCAATCCGATTTGTAGGATTCCCATTGGCTGCATTAACAGCATCATTGGTGTGGACTTATGGATTCCTAGATATCGCGGGAATGGAATTCACCATATTGACCATTGCCGTAGCCCCTGTTGTTCTAGGCCTCGGCATCGATTACTCCATCCATATGCAGCGAACTTACGAGAGAAATCGGGGCAATGGAGAGCAACCTGCGGAAGCATGGGTTAACGCATTCAAGGAGCTGCGTGTCGCCCTCACGCTCGCGGTGTTCACCACAGTTTGCGCCTTTGTCGCAAACATCGCTTCACCACTCCCACCTGTCCGCAACTTCGGCCTCGCCCTCGCCATAGGTGTGACTGCAGCATTCCTCTCATCGACTGTGGTCGTAGGAGCTCTACATGTAATCGTATCACGTTGGACAAATGTCCAACCAATCGAAACTGATAGACGTCGACTATTCGATACCGATGCTCGACGAATCACGGAGTTCCAGAAGAAAACTTCTGCACAAGTTATCATCGCTGTCCTTCTCATTACAATTGGATCGATTGGCTATTCAGCTGTCCAACTTGAGACCCAGTTCGACCTTACTGACTTCTTATCTGATGAAATGGAGACAATGCAGACACGTAACGCGATGTATGATTCGTATGAATCCTCGACATGGAAGGAGGTCAATATCCTGATTATCAACTCCACAGGAGATGGCATCATCCAAGACGACCCTACTTTCCTGACTGGACTTTGGATTCTCGATCGGGAAATATCCACGACACGAGGAGTCGTAGCTCCAACTGGGATTTTATTTGAAGATGCCAAACCATCCTACGATGGACCTTATCCTATTCTTCGCGATGCTATCGAAGCAGATGCTGATTTCGGCGAGAGATATAATCTGATGATTGCTGAGGGTCGAGTCGCAACGATGACGAACTATAGCACTGGTAATACTGCAGCAGCACTGTTTGAACTTAGTACGAATACAAGTTCATCATCCTCTTTCCGTGGCCTGACATTTGAGGAGCGTGTGGGTCGAACTATCGTGTTCAACGATGGTAAAATCGCTGCCGCCAATCATCGGATAGATGTTGAAGCCGCAGACAGCACAGATAGTCGAGAGATTATCCGTGAGTTCAATGATGTCATCCTCAAGAAAGATATCACTGATAACATCGATGGGGAGGTAATGTTGACCGGATATCTGGTAAAACTCGAATACGTCCTAGATGCTTTGAGTACATCTCAGATCAGTTCGACTGTAATCAGCCTCATTGTGTCCTTCTTCGTACTACTCGTTTTGACTCGGCGTATCGCTCCATCATTCATTGTAATCGTGCCAGTTACACTTGCTGCTTTATGGGTCGTCGGTTCGATGGCAGTCCTCGGTATTCACTGGAACGTACTCACTGTGATGGTCACTGCATTGACGATTGGCCTAGGAATCGATTATTCCATCCATATGTGGAAACGGTTTGAGACGTTAGTCGAACGTAAAGTCGCACCGTGGGAGTCTCTCCGAATCACCAACTCCACAACTGGTGCCGCTCTATGCCTAAGCGCACTCACGACAGCCATAGGATTCCTTGTCCTATGGTTCTCTCCAATGCCTGTTATCCGTGATTTCGGGCTTGTTACTGCTCTAACTGTAATCTTCTCTCTTATGATGGCTCTTGGTCTGCTTCCTCTCCTGCTTGTCTATGAAGCACAAGCTGAAGAAAGCGATGAATCATTCCAGGAATGAAGAAAGATCGATTCTTTGTTCACGCCCTAGTAATAGCAACGCCATCCACATAGTCATTGGAGGACAAGCTGTTCGTTTTCTTTGGGCTCGTCGCTGAACTTCTGCAAGTTCCAAACCAGACTCTGCAGCAATAAATGCCCGAATCGGGCGAATATGAGCGACCATAGAATCAGTAGGCTTGTTAGCTGATGGAGAGGATGTTTCCAACATAAGCGGTTTCTTTGACTCTTCTTGGGCGACCAACGATGGCGTCTGAACCTCTGAAGAACTATTTTCCACCTCTGGGACCAGTTCCATCGGAATACCCGAGAGCATCCTACGCATCATCGGCGACCACCCAAGAGGAATCTCAACATCACGTAGATTGGCGTTACACGAAACAATACTACCCTCAATCGAAAGCCAACCATTCTGGATGAGAATCTCTAGGAGTTCACCTGCACCCTTGGAATCGGTCCAATGAAGATCTAGGCTCCATATCCTCATTACAGTGTCTGAAGGCGAACTATCGGGGTCGAGTTCCTGAAATGTCACGGCCAGCAGACGGCGAACCTCTATCTGGTCCTCGACGGACATTATGTTCACTTGGACATCGACAGGACTTCAACTCCTCGCGAACACAGGCTGTATCATGGAGGAGCAAACGGAGGCATCTGTAGAGGATTTCAAGCCCTTACTAGAGAATGGAATAAGGCCTCGCAGCCGTTGGAAAATCATAGCAATCGCATCAGCGGTTACCATCCTACTCCTGAGCTATACCGCCTACTCCGCGCTTGGAGTATACCTGACACGCACTGATCCGATTCCAGTAGAGAATTATACCGTGATTGATATCGAAGGCAACATCGGTCAAGCGACCTGTATGACCTGGTTGGACGATACGCACCTGCTTGTCTGCGATGTAGGGCAAGGAAGTATCGTCGTCTATACTCTATCCGAGGACCAACTTATCGAAAGCACTACCCTGTTGAGTGGACTACAGGACCCCCATGGAATCCACATCGACAATAGTACGCTGTATCTCTCAGAACGGGGGCGACTAACTGCTCATCCATTTACTGGAAACCTAGTTCACGAATGGAACTTCTCTGAATCCCGTGTCCTTGTAGAGGGCATTCCAGCGAAGAATCACCAGACAAATGCAGTACATGCTGGACCAAATGGAACCCTGATTTGGCATTCTGGAAGTACCTGTAATGTCTGTGAAGAGGAGGACAATAGGAATGCTGCCCTTCTCATAGTGAATCCAGATACTGGTGAACATTCTATCATCGCTAGTGGAGTCAGAAACTCCTTTGACGGAGCATGGATTGAAGATGTTGGATACGTGTTCACGGATAACGGCCGAGACTGGGAAGGAAATGACTTCCCCCCAGAGGAACTGAATCTGCTCGAAATCGGAGCCGACTACGGGTGGCCAGACGATATCCCAGACGACCCAGTGCCCGAAGGTACGCTAGGCCCAATTGCTACTTTTACACCTCATAGTTCGGCCAACTCTATCGCTGTCCGCCCAGATAATGCAACAGTCAGTGGGGCAGATCATTCACTCTTTGTCACCTCATTTGGATCATGGAACGCCAATCCTGCAACCGGCGGTACAATCGTCCGAGTTGACCTCTTCCAGGATGAGAATGCAAGTCAAGGTTGGAGAGGAGATACCACGGTGATTGTAGAAGACGCCTTTGGCATTCTACCGATTGCTTTCCATCCAAACGGTGATCTCTGGTTCGCCAACTACATGTCAGGGCAGGCACACATCGTCAGAAACGATTCATGACGGGTGTTGATTCATATCCTGTCGCGTCATACAACCGGCAGAATGGCCAGGGACTATGTCGCTCGTGACCCGCGCACGGGCAAGCGGATTTCCACCGGTAAGAGAGAAAAGCATGTTCAGAAAGCAGCATTCAGTGCTCCCGAAGGACCATGGAAATCACTCCTCCCCGGACAGATTCGAGATTTAATCGAACGACGCGTTTCCAGCGTTGAAGTTCGTTACATGGATGAACGTCTTCTTCTCGACAGATTAGATGCGATTCGAGGCATCCCATCACTCCCGAGGACAGACGACGAGTATGTACACCGTACAATTCTAGATGGATTATGCTCCCGCTCCTCAGAAGAGAGAATTGCCTGTCTCGACGTATTCCTAGTAATATCGCTCCGAGAGACAGATGAAATGATGGAGATGCTAGATGTCATGGTAGACGATCCAGATCCGAAGGTTAGAAACCATGCGAGAAAGGTTCTGATTGATACTGCGCCAATCTTCCCATCCGCACTGAGAGATACTATCGCACGCCTCGTTCGCTCTGAGGAGCGAGTCGTACGAAATGACGGATTCAGCGCATTAAATCAAGCCGCACGCCAATGGCCAGAGGTTGGAGTCCACCATCTCGATGAACTCATCCGCGAAGACGAAGTTGACCTACGCCGACGTTCAGCACGAGTCCTGAAGGCTATCGCTCAACGTGCAGGAGGAGCAGGTTGGGACCTTATTGGTTGGACGCTCGACGATGAGGATTCTGAAGTCCGCCGAATAGCAAGTAGGACACTTCCGACACTCGCTGAATCCGCTCCAAGCATTGCTCAAATTATGATTGAAGAGACCCTTTTTGATGAAGATGATGAAGTACGTCAAAATTCACTCAAGGCTCTTGCACGGATGGACAAAGATGATTCCAGAACTAGAACGCTAATCCTCGATGGATGCCGTCATAATGATTCGAGAATTCGTATGTCTTGTGTGAAGATGCTACCGATTATTCTTGGCGAGGTAGAAAGACGTCAGACTGCACTTGAATTGCTTATGGATGAAACTGATCATTCAATCCGTAACCGTCTGGAGAACATGTCAAAGGATCTTGCAATCGAAGGCACAGAAGATGAACGTAACCGATTCCTTGCACCTCTTCCAAAAGTAGAGATGGAGGAAGATATAGAGCAAACTCCCTCTACTGAGCCGAAATCAAAACCTAATGAAACCGGCTCAGACACCCTCCCACAAAACGATTGACGCGCCGTCAGCGTCATATATGGGTGCAAGGTCGGCAAAACGACGAACATGAGTGAAGGCGCCGATGACCACAAGCTCGAGCAGTTCGAGCGACTCTGGGATGGCTGGACCCCTAAGGGCCAGAACGTGACCAAGGCTCACAAGTTCCGGCACTATATGCGCCAGCATGTCCTACAGATTCTTCCTGCAAACCGCAAAAGGGGAAACAAGCAACGTTTCCTGACCAAGGATAACTGTCGGAAATATTGGATGGGTGAACTCCAAGCGGAGATCGAAGCCGCCGACTCGTTCTGAAGGTCGGTTCCAACATGCCTGCACTTCGTTTCTCGGATTGGGACCTCCCTCCTTCAATCCAAACCGCCATTGATTCACAAGGCTGGGAACACCCCACGGAAATCCAGCGTGACGCTGTCCCACCTGCCCGCTCTGGCAAAGACGTCATTGGACAGGCACGCACTGGATCAGGGAAAACCGCGGCCTTTGGAATCCCTATTATCGAACGTGTCGAAGCAAAAGGATCCCCCCAGGCAATCGCACTATGCCCTACTCGCGAACTTGCGACGCAGGTCTGTGAAGAACTCAAGTGGCTCCAAGGTGACCTCGGCCTATCCATTCTACCAGTATACGGTGGAACGGACCTTGAGAAGCAGGCTGCAAAGTTGGACAATGGCGTCGACATCATTGTCGGCACACCTGGCCGAGTCATCGACATGACGAAACGCGGACATCTCGATTTAGCTGGGATTTCGATACTCTGTCTCGACGAGGCAGATCGTATGCTTGACATGGGATTCTGGCCCGACATATCCTGGATTGTTGGGAACATGCCAGAGCGTTCTCAGACCCTTCTTTTCAGCGCAACCTTCCCTCAGGAAATTATCGATGCTACCGAGGAATTCCTCACAAATCCAGTCACTGTGATGAGTGAAGATCTAGAGGTTGAGGTTCCAGAAATCGATCAGAAGTGGATCCGTATCGGACGTGCTAACAAACTCTGGGCAGTCGGACGCATCCTCTCGCAAATGGATGATGACGATCAATGCCTCATATTCTGCAACACAAAACGAATGGTCGAACTGCTTGATGAGCGCCTTGGTAAGCACCGCTTTGAATGCTCGACTCTACACGGAGACATGTCACAAAACAAACGTGAGAAGGTCATGGACGGATACCGCGATGCTAGTGTCCGAGTATTGGTCGCCACCGATGTAGCAGCACGTGGACTCGATGTTGATGGCGTAACTATCGTCATCAACTATGATTTACCCGACAATCCCGAAGACTACGTACATCGAATCGGCAGGACAGGACGTATGGGCCGTAGTGGAACTGCATGGAGCTTTGTTGGTCGTGAGGACTTACTTCAACTTGATCGAATCCGTTCGACCTGGAGTCTGACAATCGATCAGGCTGAAGCACCCGAACTTCCAGAGAGTGTGAAGCACGACCCCATTCGTGCACGCATGGATTGGTCCGAATCCTCCGACCCATTCGGCATGGTCCGAATTTCCATTAGCGCAGGATCCAGCATAATTCGTAGCACCCTCCAACTCTCGGATTGGATTATGGAGAACGCTAAGGTCAAAGAACTCGCAATTGGTGAAATTCAGATTTCAGCCGACAACACACTCGTAGACATACACTCAGAATCTGCCCAAAGGGTTCTCGAAATTATTGAGCGTCGCGAATTCGAAGGGCAACGATTGGAAGCAAATCTTGCGATTCGCTGATTACTCCTCTTCTTCAGCCCAAGCAAACCTTGGTCGCGTAAGTGTGAGTGCACCCATCCCCACTGAAATTAGCAGGAGTCGTAATCCACGGCCAATGGCATCATGATGCTCTGTGGTTACTCGATCACAAGTAGCAGAAATGATGCCTTCACAGGCATCAGCAGCACTCGCATCTCCTCCTGTGAGCATGATCCATGAACCCCAAAGGCCGAGAAATACGAAACCAGATAGAGCTGCAACACGAGGGGCATCCTCACGAAGATTCTCTAATTGAACATCTGCGCGGATTCCTTGAAGTGAGGGGATTCGTTTCCAGAATCGACGCACTTCAGACCGTGCTCCAGTCAAATTGAACCAGAAAGTCCATCCAACAACTAGGACGATTAGCGAGCCGTAGCGAAGCACGAAATCATGGAATTTGTATAGACCAGCATCGCAACCAACGACCATCCCTGCCGTCCCCTCGCAACCATTGACTGCAAGTGGATACAACACGATGAGACGAACCATATTCAGTAAAAACAAGATGATCGCTGCATAACTTAGATGTCGCATTTTCGTTCGAAAATCGAATGCAGGAGTGAGCATGACCATCATTGAAAGAAACAGAAACTCATGGATTCCCGCGCATTCATCAGAGACATAGAGTGGAATGTAACCGTCCACGAAATCGGGATGGAGCAAATTGACCTGTGTCAGAGGACCTGTCGAATGGGCAACAAGATCTGTCGAACCGTGCCAGATGAGTTCTGATATCGAAGACCATAGCCATGCTTCGAGTAATTGTAGTGGTAACAGAGTGTTCGCTGGCTCGATGAACCAACGGAAAAGAATCTCACCCAATAGAAGTATGATTACAAGACCGAGAACCGCTCCAATCATTCTCAGTAACTCGGGCAACGGGATATCCTCTGATGGACGGCCAACAGCTTCCCGCATAGGTCACCATTCGCCCCCACCTGTTTCAATTTGCCTCGACCAGTATGGGAAATTAGAGATTCACAATGAAACCGTTGAAGAACGACCCCCCGTAGGATGGTGCATGGCCGACGTTCGAGTAGTCGATGTCGTGGGTTTCCACTGCCCTGTCCCAGTGCATGAAACTCGTAAGGCCCTCAGTGAAATGGAGAGTGGAAGTGTTCTCGAAGTGATTTCAGATGACAGAGAGAGCCTCCATGACATACCTGCACTCTGTGATAGAATGAAGATCAAACTGATGAAGGTAGAGGAGGATGCAGGAGAATATATCTTCAGAATCCTCAATGAGGAAGTGAAAGAATGACACGCATCATCGAAGAAGTTCCCAACGTCCCAGCTGATGCACGTCTTCCCACCTCACACGGTGATTTTCGAATCCGTGTATTCAATGACCAGAATGACCTGGACCATGTCGCTCTTACATTAGGAGATATGACCGGACCAGACCCTGTTCTTGTCAGAGTTCACTCCGAGTGCCTTACAGGCGACGTATTAGGGAGCCTACGATGTGACTGTGGACCTCAATTAGATGCTGCTTTGAAGGCAATCTGTGAGCGTGGTTGGGGTGCACTACTCTATCTGAGACAGGAAGGACGGGGGATCGGTCTCCATGCAAAGATTCAGGCTTACCGCCTCCAGGACGGAGGAGCTGACACCTTGGATGCAAATCTCAAACTTGGATTACCTGCTGACGCGAGAAACTACTCAATTGCGGCTCAAATGCTTCAAGCAATTGGAGTTGAAGATGTCGCATTACTAACCAACAATCCTGACAAAGTGAGCCAACTTGAGGAATATGGTATTGCTATTGCAGAACGTGTCCCATTAATCGTTGGAATTAGTGATGAGAATGTAGAATATTTGCGGACAAAGGGCGAACGTATGGGACATGTAATCGCTCAAGAAGACCTGAAAAATCCCAAGTAGAATTCCTAAAGAGAGTGGAAAAGTGGGCCCGCCCAGATTTGAACTGGGGTCTAATGGTCCCAAACCATCAAGTATAGGCCAAACTAACCCACGGGCCCTTGTTCAGCCTGACGAAATGACTGCCCGTCATGAATGTTCCTCAGAGTAAACGATACTCTCCAGGACCCTCACGGATAAGAGCGCCTTCAATCTCAGACGTCTCAATCCACCGCTTCACCTCATCCTCATCGACGCCAACTTTCACTGCTTCTCGAACTAGTAAATCCATGTCGATTGAACCATCATCCTTCGCAGCAGATTGGATCATCCTCACGGGATTGGGCCGAATAGAACTCCCGTTATTTGGATTCAATTCTGGTCGACGCGAGAGAGCATCCTCCACCTCCTTGCGAATCTCAGGTGGAAGATTTGCAGATGAGACCGCTTGAGCCATCTTTCCAGCATTATCGAAGGATTGGGCGATAGTCAAAGATGTGGACCCACAATGTCGGCAAGCGATGCTACGTTGCCCTGAACGCCCACCACTAGCCCGGCCACAAGAATCACAACGAAGCATGTCCCAACGCTGGTCAGCCATCGGTGTTGTTCAAAGACGGGAGTGTTTGAGCAATTCGGATTAAAGAGAGAAATTTCCGCCACCATCACCTGCTGAGCGGAGACCAGTGGAGCCACTCGACTCACGGACACGCCCTACAGGACCCCCAATTCCAAGCGAATCAGGGAGAATAAGTGCGGCAATGACTCCGCCCCAATGGCCTTCAGCGGCAGTAATCTCATCCACAGCAATGCCATGTTCGATAATCTCGAGATCGCGGCTCGCCAGACGTCGCTGCATTTGTCGCTTCAGTAGGATCTCTGTTTCTTCGTAATCCTCCTCAGTAGCTATTGTAGCTACAATCGCTACCTCCTCACCCTCTGGCGTATTGCATCTCGCCCATGCAGCACCAGCGCATGCGGTACCACCATCCCAAGAGTATGCTACAGAGAAGTGACATTCGACGAGGCTGCCCATTGGTAGAGGACGAGGTTGCTCTGCAGTGAAACCCATCGGAAGCATCGCCCCCTTGACCTGAACAAGGCGGCAGTCGCCAAGACCAAGGTCGACAAGACACTGATCGAAGGCATCCTCTTCAGACTCGCCCCAAGGAGCAACAGCCGTCATCAACCAGCCACCAGTAGGCGTTCCAGTAGCCTGCGGTGACGATGCACTCGGAGTACCACTCTGTCCGCCGATGCTGAAGTCCATGTGATTCGGAGGACCTTCGGGTTCATCAACGGGAAGGTTGGTGACTATGCAATGGCAGCCAATTCACCATCAATCTCGATGAGGTCGGCTCCAGCCCTCTTCATCTTCGGTTGGATTGCAGCGGTTCTAGGCTACTTCGGCATCCTACCTGAGAACTTAGGAGCAGGCATCGCCATTCTCGCATGGACTACATCGGTTACCCTGATCCTCCTAGACAGGATTGCAAAATATCGAGCAGAGGTTAGTCCACTTCAAGACGTGTGGAGCGACGGAGAAAGCGAAGATGAAGACGCAATGGTCGAACCTCTCGCTAATCCACGTGAGTTAGGACTTGATGTCCCACTCTAATCTCATAGAAGACGAATGGATTCAAGATTATGAGGAGCAGCAGTACGTACCTTGAACGTCTCTGTGAGTGTTTTACGGAACTCGTTGCACACAGTGTCATCCCCGTGATGGCAGATAATCCGTCGAGGTTTCGGGTTGAGGGCATTGACATAATCGAGTAGTTGCCGTCGATCAGAATGGCCTGAGAAGCCATCAATTGTGACAATATCACACTTGACATCGACCATCATCGTATGCCCATCTTGAGCCATAGGGACCTCGGAATATCCTTCTTGTAAACGGCGGCCGAGAGTGTTCGATGCCTGATAGCCCACGAACGCAAGTGTTGCACGGTCATTCGGCGCCCAATGTTGTAGATAATGCAATATTGGGCCACCGGTCATCATACCACTCGTCGCAAGTACGATGCAAGGCGATGGATCGAGAACGATCTGCTCCCGACGTTCGCGCGAATCTACAGTACGGAACCATGGGGAGTTGAATGGATTCTCATCGCCTCCTCTAAGCACTTGCTGCCGAAGATCACGATTCAAGAAATTCGGATGCGATGCATGGATTGCTGTAGCCTCTGCAATCATACCATCCAGCCAAACCGTACACGGGTCACTTGTGAAATCCTCGGACTTGAACAATTGATCAATCGCGACCATCACTTCTTGGGACCGCCCCACAGCGAAAACAGGACAGAAAATCTTGCCGCCACGAGCGAGCGTCCTACGAATGAGATCCTGCAGTTCAGCAGTCGCCTCCTGACGTGTAGGTTGGAAAGAGGAACGACCCCCATAGGTGGATTCGATTACTAAGGAATCGACTCGAGGAAAACGGACTGTCGCAGCATCGAAAAGCCAGGATTTTTCGTATTTGATATCGCCAGAGAATAAGAGGCGGTGGAGATTCTTATCTTCACCAATCTCGAGATACACCGAGGAAGAACCAAGGATATGGCCGGCATTCTCCATGGTCATCTTCATATCTGGAGCAACGTCGATTTTCTGACCATATTCGATATCAATTACATGCTTGATGCACATCTCGATATCGGCTATACTGTAAGGTGCTTCATCACCATGCTCCATCCGACTCACCTTGATGTAATCCTGCTGAAGCAATGCCATCAGGTCACGAGTTGGGGGGGTGCAGTAGACAGGCCCACGGTATCCAAACTTGAAGAGGACCGGAAGCATACCGATGTGGTCAACGTGTGCGTGCGTGATGATTACAGCGTCAATGTTGTCGAGTGGTAGGAGTTCTGGTGCATCAAAGAAGGGTTGGATTTCTGAACGATTGTTAGTCGGCTTCGCCCCACAGTCAACAAGCACACGACTCTCGTTGGTCGTAACCATGTGCATAGCGCGACCAACCTCGCGATATGAGCCTAGAGCCGTCAGACGGACCCAAGGTGCGCTGGATCGCTTTGGGCGATATATACGACTACCAAACTTCCGAAACAGCTCCTTCCTCTCGGCTGCTGTCTCTCGCCGGTAGCGACGAATATTGTTGAGCGTCTTCGATTCGATAGCAGAGGATCGCTCCGCACGGAACAACCAACCAAGACGATCCCTAAGTTCGACAAGATTGGCACCCTTAGCACCAATCGCTGTTGAAGGATCATGACATTCGATTGTAACCTCAGATAATGCAGGATCAATCCAGATATTGGTAAGACCCGCTTCTTCTGGTATTACCTCCTTCACTGTACTCATCACATCTTCCTCCTTTGCCAATATGGACGGGTCAGGACGAACCACAATTCGACGACGTATCGCCTTAGCTAGTTTCACCGTCAATGCATTCCCCTTTTGAGAAAACGCATCAGGTGTAGGGGTGATGAGGGCAATTGTCCCTGCTTCCAACTCTACAGTGTATGGAATTCCATCAGGTATGACCTCCTTGGCCTTCTTCTTAATCTCGCTCAATGTCAGCCTCACGGATTCAACTCCTTGTTATCCCTCAGCATCCGCACGTAAATCCGAAGATGACGCGCGGGCGTCAGGGAATTGGATTGGCGATCAGAGTCGCTTGAACAGAGCCTCTAGCTCTTCCTGGGGAATCAATTGGTAACCATCTTTTGCCGTGATGACACAGACATCCATACCATTGCCAGATGCAGCATCGCGCTGAGCAGAAGCGAGAAGAGCACGTGCAACGACCTCGACGGCTTCGTCGCGGTTCATACCTTCACGGAACTTATCCTCAAGCACACCATACATGTAGGGTGAACCAGAACCGGTCGCGCAGTAAACATCAGGGATAGAACCACCTGCAGAGTCAATGGAGTATACGTGAGACCCTTCTTCATCCACTCCAGCAATCAACAGCTGAACCCAATGAGGTCGCCCGCCAAGTATGTTCGCGGTAAGTGTGGCTGCACCCTTCACAGACATCTGTGTGCCACGCTTTAGTTCAAAGAGAGCAAGTTCAGCAGCAAGAGAGCGGCTGAGTGCTTGTGCATGACCTACAAGGCCAGCGGTAGTGAGGGCGAGGTTATCTGCGATACGGAAGAGTTTCTGAACTGACTTATTGGCAACGAAGTGACCCATTGTAGCACGGTGATCGGCGCCAACGACAACACCTCCGTCGAAAGTGACTCCAACAGTGCTCGTTCCAGTCTTGGTCTGTTCCATCATACCGTCCATAGGTTCACAACCGCCCCTCACCGATTGACTTGGGACAAAAAGGAAGAATCCGCGGCCCCTTATGAATACGCCGTCAACTCTCATTCAATAGCACTCAAGACCCTCAGATTCATGACCGGTCGCTGTGAAACAGTGACTATGACCGGCGAGGATGAGCCTCAATGGATTCCAATCGGAAGAGCATCCAGAACAGCCGAAATGCAGGAAGGTGAGACATTTCACTGGATGGATGGGCGTTACCCTGACCCACCTATTCCGGCCTCAATCAATGGAACAATAATCCATCGAGCTGAGATTCGCGATATAACCGGGCTACCCCAACTTCTCGATTGGGCAGCAGAAGGAGATATCTCGATTGTGAATACTCGCCACCTCATGAGCAGGAAAACCGAGTTCAATGCAGTCATAGAGGAACTTGCAGAATTTGTCGAGAGAGATCTGGGCGGAGAAATTGTTCAGATTGGCGATTCTAGGATACTCATACTGCCCAAAGGAGTACGTGCAACCCAATCTGCTGACGAAAGGCGGTGAGTACATCGACAGCCGAATTGACCACCCGTGTCCGATTTGTGCTCACGGAGGTGGCCTGAAGATGACGGTCCACATAGATGAGATACCATACTTCGGTGAACATACACAGGTGACGCTCGCCTGCGAAGCATGTGGATGGAGGAAGACCGATTTCATCCCTGCAGAGTCTCGTGGTCCGACTGGCCATCGAATCATTGTGAATCAAGAGCATCTCGGATCCCGTGTTATCCGATCATCTAGTTGTACCGTAAGGATTCCTGAACTCGGATTAGAGGTTGAACCAGGTTCTGCGGCGTCAGGATATGTATCGAATGTTGAAGGCGTCTTTATCCGTTTCAGAGATACAATGTTGATGATGGAAAGAGGACATGACCCCGAGAGTGATGCATCTGAGGATCTAGAAAAAATTCGTCAGATTCTTGACGTATTGGAACAAATCTTGTCAGGAGAGGAGTGCTCAATGGAACTCATCCTCCTCGACCCGTTGGGCCATAGTGGGATTCTACACGCTGACACAGAAACATGGACACTCAACGAGGAAGAAATCAATGAACTCGCCGTTGGACCAGAAATCCCCGTGTTCGAAGTAGGCAAGGACTAGTCAGAGCGCATCAGGCGCGAGAAAGTCGTCAATTCTGTCCTCAAAGGCACTACGTTTCTCTGCAATATCGCCCAACCATTCTGTTGCTCGATCAATACAGATCTTTTTGATTTCTCCAGCGAGCATATCACCAGAAGTATACGCTCTACGTATTTCCTCCAGTGCTGCATCGTCTGTCTCAAAGAATGTTAGAAGATATTGGAAAGCCACGTCTTTATCGCAGTCACCACCAAGACGACGGTGTTCCTCAACCGTTGGTTGACCTCCACTAAATGCTCGCTTGACCTTCTTTTCCATAACTGAAATATCGTCATCGAGGAAGATCGTTGTCTCAGGTCGACTTGACGACATCTTATCGCCAGTCATACCGATAGCAAATCGATGATAGGTAGACGACGGAGGCAACATCCCCATGCCACCAAGATTCCGTTCGAGCGCAAGTAAAGCCATCCGAACAGGGCCGCGATCTCTCAAGGTAGCCCCTGGTAATTCGATCAAACCATGCTTTGGATTTGAGAGAACATCAGCAAATCCGAGGGGTTCGAGAGCGGAATGGATTGAATCAAAGATTGCGCCCCTAACATCCCTGTCAATACGTCCGCGTTCACCAACGCCAAGCTTAGCACTGTTTTCATCTTGAACAGAGAGGCCGATGGAAAGACCACCTGCCTTCCTTGGTTTGACATTGAACCAATTAGTACGCGCTGCGAGATCACGAGTCAGGCGAATGTGAGGGTCTTGATCCACGCCAACTGGCACTACAATTGGACGTAATCCCCCATGCTCATCGAGTTGAGGATGGAGGATATCCCCCGCTTGCACCATAGGTGCTTGGACATGAGCAAGATTAGTATCTCCACGAAAACCGTAGATTGACTCCATCTCTGAAAGATTGGTACGCTTCCCAAGAGTGAAACCAAGGCGTTGAACGATGGGGCGTGAACTCTGGAAGTATACGGATGTCCTTTCGGGGTCAAGTCCTAATGCTGCATAGTTCCACACATACTCCTTCAATGCATTCTCCCGACACTTCTCTAACGACATACCACGAGTTGCATGAGCCTCAAGGTCTGCTACTGCAATCGTAACATCTGCACCCTGAGATTGAAACCACTTAACTTGCTCAATAACCATGCTATGACCCAAGTGCATACGCCCTGAGGGCATCAATCCAGTGAGGACACCAAATGGGTCCTTTCGTCGTGCAGCATCAAGGACTACCTCAAGATCTCTCTGTGCAAAGACAATTCCACGACGATGGAGCATACTGGGATTAGGAATCTCTAGCCCTTCCATGGTCCCTAGTCCAAACTCATCACGAATTCGCGCATAGTCTGTCGACTGCTGGGACGACCACGGATCGATGCGAAGGTCATCTGCCACGAACTGAGGGTCAGCCGCGATGGGATGAATGCTTCTCTTGTCACAACTGCAGGCTCCCAATTCGCCGAGGATATGAAGTCCTGCCGAGGGTTCGCGGTTCTATGGGTAAGGTCATGGTTCTTGGAACCGGCCTTGTAGGCGGTTGGGTAGCCGACCGTTTAGCCACTGATGGTCACGATGTAATCGCAGTTGACACCTCCATCTCAGCCCTCAAAGAGCGGAACTCCAAGGTAACCTGTATCCACGGACCTGCAAGGATTGAATTGTTCGAAGAATATGTGCCGGACGTAATTGTCAATGCTCTTCCCGGACGTATTGGCGACCTGATTCGAACCGATCTAATCCGTCAAGGTCTGGCCGTCGCTGATCTTGCCTTCACAGCTGAAGATCCAAGAGAACATCATGAATCAGCTGTGGATACAGGGGCACGTCTCGTCTACGATGTCGGAGTCGCTCCGGGCCTCTCCAATCTACTACTAGCCGAAGGGAATCGACGCCACGGACGATTAGTCAACGGACGAGTTCGAGTTGGAGGAAATCCAGTCAAACCAGACGATGATTGGAGTTACATGGCTCCATTCTCGCCACAGGATGTCATTGAGGAGTACACACGACCTGCAAGAATCCTACGAGATAATGAGATTGTTATCGTGCCTGCAATCTCAGAAAGAACTCTGTTTGAAGTTGAAGGGCGTGGAGAAATGGAAGCATTCCTGACCGATGGATTGCGCTCCGTCCTTGATACAGTAAATGCGGAAAATTTGACTGAAGCCACGGTACGATGGCCAGGGCATATCGGCCAATTCATTGGACTCGGCGATGAATACGACGAGAGCGAACTTCTCAAAGCATGGAGATGGGACTCCAAACGTCGTGAATTCACTTGGATGGAAGTAATTGCCGATGGAAACGGGAAAAGTCGTTGGATTCTTGATGACGAAGGAGGAGAACAAGGATCCTCGATGGCACGTACCACTGGTGCAATTACATGTGCCACTGTTGAGCATCTCTTGGAATCAGATGTCCCTGCAGGCGTCCATCCACCTGAAGCCTTGGGAACCTCATTCCTCGACCGATGCCTAACACATTACGCTGCGAATGGGATTCGTATCGTAGAGACAAGAGAACGCTGAATTACTCTTGTTCGAATAGAGAACCATGCGTAAATTGAGTCGGATCATCACGATTAATCAGACGGCGCATCTGGAATACTGTTAGAATTCCAACAATGGCGGCTATTATCGGTAGAGCGATATCCATCTGAGTGACAGAACGAGGTTCAATGAGCCAAGTGAATCGGATAGAGGAATCCTGGAATCCAGACGACCATTCGAAAAGATCAGTTACATGCTCCCCAACTACAATCATTGGTGTCAATCCATTGAAATCTCCAACTCTAATTTCAATTTCATCTATCGATTCATTAAATTGAATCTCGACCTTGTCGCCTGGAGGAATTGAAACATGGAGATCACCAGATATTACCCTCCAACCAACACGAAGATGACGGTCCATCTCATCCAATAGAGGAAGATCAGTACCATTCATCCATCGGACTGATTCCACCAGAAGTCCAGATTCTGTGGATTCCGTCAATGAAACAATGCTTGTACCAGGTGTAGCCCATGCATCCAAATTGACAGGTGGTTGATTGAGAATGATAGAACTCGAACCGTTGGGTGTGATAGATGCCGATACTCTACTCGTGTGGTATTCACCAGCTGTAGTGAACCAAAACGGTTGAGTCTCAATCCATGCAACGACGTCAGGGTCTTTACGGACGTTGAGATCTCCCAACTCAGCAATCCACCGCAATACTACAGGATTACCGTCGTCCATACTTGCCTCAATTGCCTCGATACTTGCAACATTCTTCTCTAGAGACCCTGCATCGAAATCAATGGCTTCAATCCGCCCATCTCCAATACTTGGCCCGATTGAGACATGGAATCCTGATGTGACTAGTGCATCTCCGACACTCTGATTCAAAGTTGAATCAGGGGACTCATCCTGTAGCCCGAAAGTGATTGGCGATGCTCCCCAACGTGATGCTTGGACTCGATCAGTAAGATATGTACGACAAGATGCAATTGAATCAGGGTTCTCAAAAGGATTGACTTCAGGCATACCTTGGCAACCAAACTCATCTCCAAGAGCAAAACGCTCTGGACCTGCGATACGCGTCAACCAGCCATCATCATCGTACGGGTATTCACTATCATCTGCAATGACAGTGTGAGTGAACAACGGCAAAAGGAGCAACGTGACGACCGCTATAGAGAGTCTGCAGTTGTCCACGGAGCAAGCGTCTATTCTCTCATTTTTGTATTCTCGCCCAATCTCAACGGGCAATCGTCAAGAAGGGTAGGGGTGCAAAACTCGCCATGGTTGGAGACCCATTGTTGAAACTCTCCTCCGACACCGGGCTTCGACAAGGGGGGAGTAGGGTCCCCCCTGCTCCAATCTACTCGCTACTTCTCCGCATAGGGCCTGTAATCCTAAAGTCAATTTTCAGAATTAGTACGCGCGGAACAGAGCGGCTCGCAAAGCGTGGACCTGTAATTCTCGCAGGAAACCATGTCTCTCATGTCGACCCAATCTTGAAGATTGTTGCTGCGCGTAGAACTGTACGCTTCCTATCAAAGGCGGAGCACTTTACCAACTGGTTTACACGAATCGTCATGATCACAACCGGGCAACTTGAGACTCGTCGAGAAACTGGAGGGAAGGAGGGGATCGCTCAAGCCGTTGAAGTACTCGAAAAGGGAGGCATGATGGGTATTTTCCCTGAAGGAACCCGCTCAAAGAAAGAAAATCCACCTTATCTCCAACGAGGCAAGACCGGCGTTGCTCGTCTCGCTGCGACCTTTCCCGATGTACCAGTTCACCCGATTGCACTACTTGGTGCCCGTGAAATGCTCACTCCAGGCTCGAGCAAGTTCCGACGAAAATCCCCTCTCACAATATCTGTTGGACAATCGGTGACTTGGAGAGAATGGATTACTCATCCAAATGGAGGCGCTATGGACGACACTGCACTAAACGACCTTGTTTCCTCCAAAGAAGAAGACCGCAAGGAACATCTAGCGGTCCTTTACCGTAGATTTACCGATCAATTGATGGGCAGTATTCAGGCACTTGGCGCACCCTAATCTCGGACGCTAGCGCCGCATCCTTGAAGTGCCTCGGAACGAGGTCTTGCATCGGTCAAGATGGAAGAATACCTGCGACTAATGCGCCGAATCCTCGAAGAAGGTGTCGAACGCAGTGACCGTACAGGAACCGGTACCACCTCGGTATTTGGGCATCAAATGCGCTTTGACTTACGGGAACGCTTTCCAGCTGTAACAACGAAACGAGTTCATTGGCCCTCAATCATACACGAACTACTCTGGTTCATCAGCGGAGACACCAATGTACGGTATCTACAGGACAACGGCGTACGAATCTGGAACGAATGGGCTGATGAAAACGGAGACTTAGGGCCAGTCTATGGGAAACAATGGCGGAAGTGGGAAGCTAGGGATGGACGTATCATCGACCAACTCCAAAACGCTATTGAGATGATTCAGGAGAATCCTACAAGTCGACGAATCATCGTGAATGCATGGAACGTAGGGGAACTTGACGACATGGCTCTGATGCCGTGTCATGCATTCTTCCAGTTCTATGTCGCTAACGGAGAACTCTCTCTTCACCTCTACCAGAGATCGGCAGACGTCTTCCTCGGTGTGCCATTCAATATCTCATCCTATGCGCTCCTATGTTGCATGGTTGCGCAAGTCACTGGACTCAAACCTGGCGACTTTGTTCACACAATTGGAGACGCGCACCTATACCTGAATCATCTTGATCAGGCAAGAGAACAAATCTCACGTGAGCCTAAGTCTTGGCCATACCTTGAACTAAATTCCGATTGTAAGACAATTGATGATTTCACCTATGATGACATCAAGATTCACGATTATGAGCACCACCCTCATATCAAGGCACCAATCAGTGTCTGAACTCTGAGATGATCTACAAACTCCTCAAAAACCTGCTACACCTCCGGAGATTATGAGCAAGAAATATTTCGTCAAGTTTGTTTCAGAACCGAAGAACGATCCCATCAAGACGATTGTTGGAATCGCATGTGCGGCACGAGCAATGGCCGATGGCCACGAACTTAGTGTGTTCTTTGCTGCTGCTGGGACGCGTCTTCTAGACCAATCATACATCGAGGAACTGGATCGAGAGATGGGGCCGGAATCTAAGGCAGTCACCGAGATGATGCAAGCAATAACATCCAATGCCGTAATCTACTGCTCATTCGCTTCAGTCAAGGCTACACTAGGCCACAGCGAAGGTGATGGAGCTCTAATCGTCCCCGATGACAAAATCAAGTGGAGCGGACCTCCAGGAGTAATTGAACTAAGTTCTTCTTCGGATATTCAGCTTGTTTACTAGATTGCGCTGCACCGTGTAATTCATGCCCATGAAGGGTATCAGGAGTTTATGCGGGTCTGTTTGATTGCTGCTGTAAGTGAGAACGGAGTCATTGGAATTGATGGAGACCTTCCTTGGCGTGTCAAGAGCGACATGCTCCGTTTCAAGCGATTAACTACTGGTGACGGAGACGACACAGGTGCAGTCATCATGGGGCGAAAGACATGGGAATCTCTTCCTGACAGCCATCGGCCGTTAGACGACCGAGTCAATATTGTACTCACACAACAGACCGGTTGGACTGATGATGGAGCAGAAGCTGCATTCTATCCGGGGCAGGCCATGGAAATTTCCTTCGCCGAGGGTTGCGAAGAAACGTGGATTATTGGTGGTGCAGGCACCTATGCTGCAATGTTCGATCGTGTTGATGAGATTCATCTGACCACAATACACGCTGATATCAACGGTGATGTGCACATGCCGGATTGGGACCGTTCGACTTGGAAGGAAGAAATTGTTGAACGCTGCGAACCAAGTGCAGATGATGATTATGCATCGACATATTCGATTTGGCGCAAGGCCTAATCATTCCGCAGCATCATATATTCTGAAACCGCCCAATGGTGGCGTATACACATGAAGATTCAACAGTTCAGTATCTGTATCGTTTGAAATTCGATGAATATCGGGCTCATCGGCTGCACATACTTCACCAGGGTGATAGATACGCTTGGAGACAGGTACGGCACGACCATTCTGGTCAAGTTCGTAGATAGTCTCGGTCGAGTGGCCATCGAGTATGACAAAAGCACAGTCAGAACCACGATGGTCGTGAATGGGTGTATCCTGACCAGGAGTCCAGAGAATCGCTATGAGTTCGTAAGCATCGGTTCGAGCAAGAATATTGCGACAATACTCATTTTGGTTTGAAGCAATTTTTGAACGCAATTCAGCCACATCCATGGATAGACCAGAGAGGCGTCCACCAAGATTCTCAAGTCCTGGTCGAGGCGTTTGCTCATCGAGCCAGACAATGAGATTATCCAACCCAGAATCAGCAGCGCGGAGGTCCGCAACTACCACCTGATCCATGATACGCGAATCAGCCATCAAGTTCCCTAAGATGAGGGGGATTATTCATCGTGTCTGTGTCAAGGTGTCTTTCTCATCTCGGCTGCACGGACGGTGTTAGACATGAGCATCGCAATGGTCATTGGACCAACTCCTCCAGGGACGGGAGTCATGTAAGACGCAATAGATTCGACTTCTTCTTCCACGTCCCCACAGAGACGGTACCCGCGATCTATGGAGGAGTCATCGACTCGATTTATTCCGACATCAACAATAATTGCACCTGGTTTCACCCATTCTGAACGTACCATCTCAGGGCGACCAACAGCGGCTACAATCAAATCTGCATCTCGGCAGTGATCCTTGATGTTCGTGGTACGTGAATGAACTACCGTAACTGTAGCATCCGCACCTCTTGCCGCAAGAAGAAGAGCCATTGGCATACCTACGATTCGTGATCGACCAAGTACGACTGCCTTGAGCCCTGTTAAATCCAGTTCTGCGTCTTTGAGTAGATACATGACGCCGGCAGGAGTACATGGAAGCAAGCCATCTAGTCGGCCCTGAACGAGACGACCGAGATTGACAGGATGGAAACCATCGACATCCTTCTCAGGAAGAATTCGATCCGTAATCGCCAACTCGTCCATCCCCCTAGGCAGGGGTGACTGGACGAGGATTCCATCCACATCAGAATCCTGATTCAGCGAATTAACTGTTTCCAAGACCTCATGGAAGGAAGTATCGGCAGGTAAATCGATTCGTGTGCTTCGAATCCCAAGACGCTCACAGGCGCGTTCTTTCGACCGGACGTAGACATGACTAGCTGGATCATCGCCCACAATTACAACTGCAAGGTGAGGTTGAGAGCCTGCCTCTGCCAAAGTTCGTATTCGCGAATTAAGCGCTGATTCGACCTTCTTAGCGCAAACCTTCCCGTCCAAACGGTTCGCTCCCATGGAGCGGCGACAGGACACCTGACATTGAATGCTTCCGAGCAAATGAATGTGGAGCCTGCGGAGGGATTCGAACCCCCGATCGCCTGATTACAAATCAGGTGCCTTACCACTTGGCCACGCAGGCG
>DAYJ01000134.1:0-15879 GCA_002506875.1 Euryarchaeota archaeon UBA40
ACCTGTCATGATACTCGCACTACCCCCCTTCATCCCGGGTAGGGAAAAGCGAGGTGTAGAGGACCCGTGGTTTGCCACAGCAGGCATGGTGTATTTGGCTCACGTGTGGTTCATATCCGTATACTCAATCAACATCTTCCTCGAACTCTATGGGAAGAATCGAACGGACTTCTGCCAGATGAATTCCCATGCAGGGGTATCATGCGGGACAAGATCGCCTTGGATTGCGGAGGTGTTCAACAGCATACCTTGGCTCCTCACGGGAGTGTTCATATTTGCCGTCGTCTACTTTGGAATTCGTTGGTTCATGGTGCAAACACAAGGCGCAAGGATTACACCAAACATTAACCGAAATGTAGCCTTTGGTTCACTCCTCGTAGCAATCCTCCTCTGCACCGTCACATGGCCCGTCTACGATAATGGATTCTGGGAGATGGGTGGATTTGGAGCCATGCAAGATGTCGAGGAGCTTGAAACCCTGCGTAGCCAGCCAAGTGATACACTCATTGACCTAAGGGAGAGCGAACATGCAGAACATATGCTTGCAATGTGCCTCACTTACAGTTCATCTTCCAACTCTATCGCATGGGAAGACGATCACTTTGCAGACGGGGCATGGTCCTACGATGATTTCTGTGTAATGCCAGCGAGAGAATTCTCCAATTGGGGGATATACCAGCCCACACAAGAATTAGTCATCGACTTCAACGGAGCAAACAAGCACGTCGACACCGATAGCGGAAGAAATGGACTCTTCTCGGCCTCCGAGTATCCTGGTTCGAATGATGGAACTTCTGTAATGTTCACATATTCCGGTACAATGAATGTGCCCAATCTTGGTGTCGACACCCTCCAGGTGGACGTAGGATGTAACATCCGAACAACGATACGTAACGTTGGCGAGCACACTATATCGCTTATTGTCAAGGATATTACTGGCGCAGTCATCACTGAAATGGATACTTGCGCCGCTCAAACACTGAAGCTTGCCTCAGGTGCAGACTATATGCTCGACTACAGCGTAGAAACCACCGGCCTCAACGATACTGGAAATGTGATCACAGATGTCTCCATCCAGGCGTTCCAACCTCTTGTTCTCGACGCCAATGGACGTGCTGTCAACCTCTCTGACTCTACAGCACTCAACCTATTGACTGGGAGCCCAATGTATAGTGCATCTAGCCTCTCGGAACATACGCTAGAGAACCCAACTTATCTCAAGAACCCGAAGAGCCTAGACGCGAAACTCACCTATTCGCTAGTCATACCATGTCTCGGAGTTGGCGCTCTTGTCTTCTTCTTGATGCGCAGCATGGCTCGAGGCTACGAATACGAGATGAACAAATGCTACGGTTGCGATCTGTGCGACGATGCCTGCCCTGTCCGGCTATTCAACGCCGGTGATAAGTTGAACATCATCTACAACTCATGGAACAATGAAGACGACGGTGTTCCGTTGTACTCTTGCTTGACTTGTACTGCATGCACCAATGCCTGCCCACAACTCGTCGACTACGATTCCTACATCGATATTCGCCGTAATCTCATCGTAGGTGGCCCACCTGCAGCAGAGATACCTCACACAATCCTCCAGGCTGTCATCAGAGCAGAAGCCGAGGAAGATGCGAGTGAGCAATTCGTCGCCATTGAGGATTACCCAATAGACTCCACAATTGGGTATTACCCCGGCTGTGTTGACTATATCGACCAGGAGATGATTTTCAGCCATGTCAACGAGGGTACGATGGACCTTGGACAGACCACAGATGCTGCATTCACCCTCTTTGAGGATGCAGGGGTAGATGTGGCCTACCTAGGACGTGACTTCCTGAAGTGTTGTGGCCACGACCAGAAATGGCAGGGCATGACTGAAGTGTTTGAGAAACTCAAGGCGTACAACCAGAAGAAACTCGGCGAGAGTGGTATCGAGACGCTTGTCACCTCATGTGCTGAATGTTTTCGCACCTTCGCGATGGACTACGAACTTGATGACCTCAAGGTCATGCATACTACGGAGTACCTAATTGAAGCCGGTTATCAATTCGAAGCTTCAGTTCCAGAAGGCACTACGGTTACCTACCACGATCCATGTCGACTTGGCCGACAGATGAACATCTACGACGAACCTCGAGAACTAGTACAGCGAATCGAGGGAGTTGATCTCGTCGAGATGGAGCATCATGGAGAAGACTCGCTGTGCTGTGGTGTCTCCTCGATGATGTCCTGCAATGAAAATTCACGTGCACTCCGGATTGAGCGTTTCGAAGAAGTTCGTGACACTGGTGCCGAGATTATGCTCACAACATGCCCCAAGTGCGTATCTCACTTTGAATGTCTAAAGTTCGAAGGAGATCCAAGACACGACTTTGAGATTCTCGATGTTGTGTCCTTCCTCGCACGCCAGATAGAAGCAAAGAAACAGGCTTAATCCTCAGATTAGGGCCACGATAAGCGACCATAACGAGAGTATCGCAGTGATACCTACACCCCACCAAGTCCATTGAGCCGCCCGTTTGTGCCCATAAGCAAGAACTGTCAACCAAAGGTAGAAGCCAACCTGTGCTTGGCAAACAAAGGCCAACCAACCCACACTGAATCGTAGTTGAGTGACTAACAATAACCAGAGAATTGGGCCTAAAATAAGCATTAGAATTGAGAGAAAGTCATTCTGCCACCTCTCAGGTTCCACTGGAACATTGGACTCTGAAACCTCCATGATTAGTGGAATCAAATATTGCAAATGAAACCATCCAATTATGCCAAGCCTTGAGAAGAGAGGACATTTCCCAAATCCATACATGGCGAGTCGAGACGAGGTAGCCTCGCGGAGAACGGATGTTCAGCGCCGCATCCGCATCGCCTTGAACGCAGCCAAGGCAGAGGAACGCGCCAGTGTCAAAGGTGGGGAAACCACCGTCGCATTCGTGAAAGAAGAACAATGCATTGGTTGTGACCAATGCACAATCGTATGTGACGATGACGCGATTGAACTCTACGACAAACCACTCGCGAGCCCCCTGATGAAGGTCGATATTAATCGTAAGGCGAAGATTCTACGTGACCCATGCACAGGTTGCCGACTCTGTGTTTTCGCCTGCCCTACAGATGCAATCATCATGATTGACCGCTGAGAAGGATTACTGCATTGCACGTAGATAAATCGACTCAAAGCGTTCTGCATCATGAGCATATGTAAATGACTCAAGGACACGCTTACGGCCAGCCTCACCCTTGAGAGAGAGCTCTTCCGGATTGGTTAGTTCAGAGAGGATAGATTCGGCCATTGAATCAACATCTCCCATCTGGAAAAGAGAGCCTACCGTATTGTCAACCATCTCAGGTAACGGGCCATGATCTACCGTAACAACGGGTGTTCCTGAAGACATTGCTTCCAACGGGATGAGGCCTTGACCCTCGTAGTATGACGGATATACGACGAGATTTGCAGACCTAAATAGCATAGCGAGATCTTCGAAAGGCATCCCTGACTCTATCACTACTGAAGAGTCAATTGAGAGGCGCGCCGCCTGACGAAGGAGGCGTTTGCGCAGGTGCCCCCTCCCCACAATCACTAGGGTAGTGTCAGGTTTGGCCGAATGCACCTTAGCAAAGGCCTTCAACAACGAACCGTATCCTTTCCGAGCAGCTAGACGCCCTACTGCGAGGATTAGATTAGATGAATCATCAACACCATATTTCAGACGAAGAGATTCCCTCTGCTTGGTTGATTCAACATCATCCATGTCAACCGGTACAAACATCTCAGTGTCAACCCCCCAATGGACAACTTCACAATCCCAATTATCTGGAGGCTGATATCTCATAACAAAATCCTCCATAGTTGCCTTGGAATTCGCCACACATACTTCGGAACCATGGATTGCATCTTTCTCAAATCGGGCGTAATAGCCGGCCGTTAGCAAGATAGCAAGATCATTTGGATTTGCCCAGACAGCAGCTTCGCGCTGGCGTCGAGCGGTCAAGAGGCCATCGCGTTCCCCGAGCCACGATCCATGAAGTGAGGAGACAACAGGTGCAACCTTCGAGATGCAGGTCTTGAACTGCCGTGCATTCCAAGATATCATTGGACAGTGTAGATGAACAACATCTACTGGGTCCTCTGAATGTAAACGAACTAGGTCATTCAATGCATACTTACCATAGGAACGGGTGAAAGCCATCGGTATTTTCGCCCAATTGACGATACGGACCTTGACGCCATCTTGCCCAGGAGGAGATCCTCCACCCCCATTACGCGTGATTACCGTCACACGGTGCCCACGTGCTACGAGAGCAGCTGACAAATGGAAGACCGTTGACCCCATACCTCCCCAACGCGGAGGGTATTCACCACTGAGCATGGCGATGTGCATCTCGACTCCTCAATCGAGTTCCATACGCCCTCTGGCTTGAATCAATCGTTCGTTATGAGCCACAGAACCTCGACATAGTGTTGAATATGGTTCGCCATCTCGGCCACACATGGCAGAAGAACCCGAGGAGCCGATTCGGTTCGGTGCTGAATTCGGACCCTACCGATCTAGCCGCTCAAGTGGAGTTTCCCTTTCCACATTCAAGACCCTAGTCTGGACCTCAAATGTTGGAGGACTCATTCTAATGGTAATCGGATTAGAGTTGCTAATCGTCACTCATTCCTACACATGGGCAATGCTTTGCTTCGTTGCCGGCGTTGCAATTGCCCTCTTCCCCTCAAACTACGAGATTGTAGGGATGGAGCAGGACGAAAATCAATCTGAATCAGATCCTGAATGATCCTTCACTTCGAGAGTCATCGCAATCATCGAAATCTCCGCAAGGGTGCGGTGTAAGATACGACGATTGAGGATATATTGCGCCGAATCTTCATCCAACTCTGAGTCTACAATAAAGGAAGTAGAAGGTGTGTTCAAATTGTCAATAGGACCATGCTTCAGGTTCAACCGATGGAACCAGGAGAGGACAAGCCCGTTCACACCGTAACCAACTGGTTCGATTACACCACCATTACTACGCAAGTGGGTGGGGACTGCCTCTTGGAGAAGGAAGTCCTCGGCTTGGACACCCCCGCGCCCATATGTGAGGCGATTCATCTTCCTCTTAGATAGATTGAGAATCTCCTCGGGAGAGTCAATGCGGAGGATACCTAACCCATATGTTCCTCGATCGTTCTTCATGAATAGTGAAGGATTTCCATCAATTCCATGTTCTTTGTACTTAGATGAAATGAAATCCAATCCTAGTTCTATCTCCGCTGCAAGACGCTCCCTACACTCGATCTCCTCAAGGCAACGTCCACGACTAACAAAACCCCAAGGCCCGATTAGCCATGGATCAATACCAATCATCTCAGCTAGTTGATGGACTAGGGTTTTGACATGCTCAAAATGTTCACACTTGCTTCGATTAAACCAGCCCATCGAAGGAACTGGGCGTATTGGGACACTATCAATGAGTAGTGGACCCGTCGTCAAATCAGAATTAAGGAGGATGAGATCGATTGGAACACCATCTACGAAAACACCATCCGGCTCGACATCTACTTGACAAAATTGGAGAATGCCCCCATGGACATCGATTTCCATCGGCAGGAGTTCGTCTGTCCCAACGAGAACTGTGATGTCTTTTGATTCAAGGAGTTCGCGGAGAACAAACACGTTCTCTAGATAGGCATCGTTCCGAGTATGCGCCTCAGGCCAAAGCAAGACCCGCCCCCCATTCGGAAGAAGCGGATGGAGATGTTCAGCGAAGGCAGTAGAGAGAGCAGGATAGTCTTCTGGACTGATGTTGTTGAATCCTGCAGGGAATGCATTGGCATCAACCACCGAAGCCTTCCATCCAGCATCGCGGATATCAAAGGAACCGTAGAGAGGTACTGAGCTCTCTTTTCGGAGTCCCGCCAACCATTCCTTGATTTCATCACGATGATGCTTGAAGTGATGCATCATATCATCAAAAGCACTCAATTGACTACCTCCAGAGATGGTGCCTCATCTAGGATACTGATGAGGTCTTTGTTAGGGGAGAATGAGAGGCGTCCTTCATCCAAATGAAGTGCCTGAAAGAGACGGAGACCTAGGCCAATCTCGGGCATTCTATTGAGGACACGTTTGAGATTAGGAACCTCGGCATTCCATTCCCGAATCCGTGGAGCCATCTCATCAAGAAAGGTATCCAGAAGCCGAGGGGAAGTCGCCGTTCCCGCAGGGAGTTTCGGACGATCCACAATCGACTGAGGAAGGCCAGTCAATGCCGCAGCCTTTCTCAGAGCGATTTTCTCAAGGCCTACCGACGGTAGACGTTGTTCCATAGGTAATCTATGAGACATGGAACGATGTCGAGAACCTAGGAATGGAACACGGACTTCTAATCCGTGCGCCATGCTATGACGATCAACCAGACGAAGTTGAAAGTTTGTCAACTGGCCTCTATCGATTTCGAACTGCAAGGCTGATTCAAGATTAGAATATACAGTTGAAGGGGAAGGGGGTGGAGCATGCCATGCCTGTCCAAGACCGATTATATCCGAAGGTAAATCGCCTGATTCCAATGAACGTGCTTCTGGGATATCCATCAATGCGAGGCGTGAGGAAACCTCGGTGGAATGTGATCTAAGATCACGGTATCTTGGATACCCTGCATGTAACTCATCTGCACCTTGGCCACACAAACCGACGGTGACATTCGATGCCATCTTCTCAAACAAGGGCTGAAAGAAAAGTACGCTTACATCGAGATCCTCTCCATGCCAACCCAAATCAGGTAGGCGCTTCCAAAAGACATCGTCGTCCATAGTCCAAGTCGTATGATCAAGATCCATGGCCGATGCTACATCGACAGCAGCGATGTGGTCGGGGTTGTCCTCACTCTCTGTGAGCGTCCAACATGTAGGGACTGGGCGCCCGGCAATCTTTGCCGATTGTGACGCAAGAGCCGCGACTAAACTGGAGTCGAGACCACCAGATAGAACGATGCCAACTGGAACATCTGACATCAACCGATCCGCTAAATCATGTCGTAAACCATCGAGGAGTTCCTCCGGTGACGGGGCCGATGCATGAGGTAGGGGGGCAATGATATCGGTTGAATACCGCGCAACGCCAGTGAGGGTAGCTCGTCCATCATTATCAACGGACCAGGTCTCAACAGTACCTGGTCGGACTTGAGTTACACCTTGGAACAGAGTGGTGTTATCCAAGGGGTATTCGAAAGCTAAGCGGGCAACTAAGGCATGCATATCCAATACTGGAGTATAATCGGGATGTGCACGGAAAGACTTCGCTTCTGAAGAAAAAAGTAGAGTCCCGCTAGGTGATTGCCAACGAACTAATGGCTTGACACCCAAAGGGTCGCGACAGAGAATGAGTTCGCTGTGTCGAGGATCCCAGAGTGAGAAACCCCAAATCCCATCCAATCTCTGAATCCATTCAACATGACGAAGTGCACGATTGGATCCCTTCGCTATCCTGAACCAACCGTGAAGTTGTCCATCCGGTGATTTGTTCAAAGAATTAGAATCGCTAATCGCCTCAGAATGTGCTGCTAGGATAGACTCGCTATCGCCATTGGTTCGAAACGGATAGGTACTCTCTGAACGGATCCTCTGATGATTGTAGATTTCTCCGTTCTGAATTAGAACACATCCATGGTCGCTACCGATTGGCTGCTGAGATCCAATGATGTCAACGATTGCGAGTCGTGAATGACCAAGAGAGACGTATGCGTTAGGCCCGAACATTTCATTCCATGAACCAGAACCATCTGGTCCACGATGATTTAGACAAGCGACCATCTTCTCAGCAATATCGGGAGCATCGGGACCTAACTGACCCGCTATGCCGCACATGCCTAGAACCTAGGGACGATTCGCTTTGAATCCGTTGTGGATTACCAGTACCGGATGAAAATCCAAGATGACAAAACCATCGCGAGAATGTAAACGAAGAGGTAGGTGTTCTGACTAACTCCATCACTCCACACCTTAGTTGGGCCTGAGTCAGAGTCGTCTGCAATGACAGAACGGTCCTTTGTCGCCATAACCATCCGACCTGAATACGGATTGTAAATCTAACCCGAAGAATGGCAGTCAGAGGAATGGAGAGAGTAACATCACGAAGCCGAGGGGTATGAGCAGCATGGTCGCATTATCATCAATCCAAGTCAGACGTGGCCACTCGGAGGCAACAACAAGCGCAGACACAAATGGTGCAATGATGTAAGGAGTATCTAGCCAGTATCCACAATAAATCCAGATTGCCAAAGTGGACAGGTATCCATAGATGACTACCTTCCCGAGCGATACATTTGCACGACGGAGTTCACCGAGCAGAGGATCAATGAGTGTGAGACTGAGAATTAGAGGGACGCCATATGCTGCACCGTTCATGCCCTCCTCCGGCGCGATGATAAGTGTGAGGCAAACAGACGTCCCCCCCCAAAAGAAAGCCGAAAGTTGGCTACCTTCGTATTCTCGTTGACCAAAAACCACTATACCGATACGCAGCCTTATGATTTCTGAGATGATTATAGCAAAGGCAAAGATACTGACTATTTGCTTTGGTTCTAAACCAGTAACTGATGATACTGAATCACCTTCCCAGTAGTAAATAAGGGGAATAATGACCATCCCGAGATGTATGAATCGTCTGAATAAATGTCCCCATAGCCCCCCCACAGAGTGAGGAACGTGATCATTGAGGTTCTCTTCAGTATCTTCAACCGAGACCATCTCTGACATCTGAATCGACTCTTGTATCGGAGGTGTATCTAAGCATCTTCCGGCTGAAGTAACTCATTGATAGCCTGTTCAAGGCTTACTTCACCATCGCCGAGTTGCCGGACTAAATCCTCGAATCTATTGTCAGAAAGAAGCGTTTGCTGCAACGATTCAAGCAAACGTAGTCTCCAGCGCATTGAAGATATAGTGAGACTAGGAGATAAATTCTCAATCGTCTCGACCAACTCGACAACACCGGTACGGTTGAGAGCGCTGACTAGAAGGATGGGCACTGTTGATCCTCTGCCAAATTCGAGACCACTTCGCAAATCCGAGGCAGCCTGTTCTGCACCTGGCAGGTCCGCCTTGTTCACCACCACGATGTCAGCCATCTCAAGAATTCCGGCCTTCTCAGCTTGGATGATGTCTCCACGTTCGGGCCCTTCTACAAGTAAAACATGATCAGTAATCGAAACAATCCCAAGTTCTGTTTGACCAACTCCTGCGGTCTCGATAAGAATAGAGTCGTGACCAGCATGCGCCAATGCATCAGCCATAGCACTCAAACGAAACGGCAGGGAACCTACTGCATCTCTAGTCGCAACACTACGAACGTAGATTCGCTCATCCGCACCACTCTCTTCCATGCGCATACGGTCACCAAGTAAGGACCCACCAGAAACTGGTGAAGAGGGATCGACACATAGGACTGCAACTCGGCAACCCCTATCAGAAAGAGCAGATGCTAGACGATCTGTTAGGACTGATTTTCCAGCACCTGGAGGACCAGTAATCCCAAGAGAACGCGAAGTAGGAGGATTTTGTACAGCGTCAATGGCCAATGAGTCTCCCGATTGAATCAAAGAGAGAAGACGTGCAAGAGATCTGCGAGACCCATCCTTGGCCTCAGCAAGCAGAGAAATAGCATCTAAATGATCAACTGTGACGCCAATCACCGCCCTCTCCAACCCCACAGGGTGAGCCTTTTGCGCGACGCTCCACTACCTCGTCAAGGAATGAGAGAATCTCCTCCGTTGGAGTCCCAGGCCCGAAAATACCACGTATACCTGACTCATACAATGTTGGACGATCTGCTTGTGGGATTATACCCCCGCCAAAGACAACGACATCACCCAAACCGGCTTCATTCAGTAGTTTGCAGACGCGTGGAAACAAGAAGGCATGTGCTCCCGAAAGAGAGGAGAGGCCGACAATACTTGCATCTTCATCCTCGGCAATCCGTACAATCTCTTCAGGAGTCCTCCGAAGCCCAGTGTAGATTACCTCGTGACCCGCATCTCGGAGGGCACGTGCAACGACCTTGGCGCCACGATCATGTCCATCGAGCCCCGGTTTTGCCACCACGATGCGTAGGCGGGTCATGTAGTGGGACTCATCCGCCTCGTCTTGAACCAACCGACGGAATTGAATGGCTCCACGAAGGGCATGGATTATGGACAGGTTGCACGAACAGGAGGGCATGGAGACGACAGAAGAGCGGCTCCAAGACCTCCGCAAGAGGAAAACGCAAGCACAGATGGGTGGGGGACAGACGAGGATTGATGCCCAACACAACAAGGGCAAAATGACTGCTCGTGAGCGATTAGAAGCGTTTCTCGATGAAGGAACATTTCAGGAAATTGATGCATTAGTTGAACACCGATGCAACGATTTCGGCATGGATAAGAATGTAATTCCAGGCGATGGTGTAGTATGTGGATATGGTACCGTCGAAGGGCGGACCGTTTACTGCTATGCTCAGGATTTCACTGTCTATGGAGGTAGCCTTGGAGAGATGCACGGACTCAAAATCTGCAAACTTCTCGATATGGCGCTAAAAACCGGCGCACCTGTTGTCGGAATGAACGACAGCGGAGGGGCCCGGATTCAAGAGGGAGTTGCCTCATTGGGGTCCTATGCTGAGATATTCTTCCGAAATGTGCGGGCGAGTGGCATAATACCTCAAATCTCGATTATCATGGGCCCATGTGCAGGCGGAGCAGTATACAGTCCTGCGATTACCGACTTCGTTGTGATGGTGGACCAGACTGCTCACATGTTCATTACCGGACCTGAGGTGATTAAGACCGTCACAAATGAAGAAGTAAGTTTCGAGGAGTTAGGTGGAGCAAACACTCACGCCTCCAGATCAGGAGTAACGCATTTCACAGCACAAAGTGACGAGGAAGCACTCGACCTAGTTCGAGATTTGCTTGGACACCTCCCTTCCAATAATCTGGAGAGAACACCCTCACGAAGTACTGGGAAACCCTCTGTGGATGAGAAAACGTTGCAAGATCTTGTACCCTCAGATCCATTGAAGCCCTATGATGTGATGACTGCTATCGAAGGAATCGTAGATTATGGAGCGTTTCTAGAGGTTCAGGCCGATTTTGCTCAGAACATTGTCTGTGGATTCGCCCGAATGGGAGGGAACTCCGTAGGTATTGTGGCAAACCAACCAAAGATTCTCGCAGGATGTCTCGATATCGATGCATCCGTGAAAGCCGCAAGATTCGTTCGATTCTGTGATGCATTCAACATCCCCCTCGTAACGCTCGTCGATGTCCCCGGATTCCTTCCAGGAGCAAGTCAGGAATGGGGAGGAATCATTCGCCACGGAGCGAAACTCCTCTATGCCTACGCCGAAGCAACGGTACCTAAGCTTACTGTGATTCTCCGAAAGGCCTACGGTGGCGCGTACGATGTGATGTCATCGAAGCATATCCGGGGCGACTACAATATCGCTTGGCCTACTGCACAACTCGCAGTAATGGGTGCAGATGGGGCAGTGCAAATCATCCATCGCCGCCGAATCAAAAATGCTGCGAATCCAGAACAGGAACGGGCTCGCCTCGTTGAGGACTACACTGAATCTTTCGCAACACCATACAAAGCCGCTTCCTTAGGCTACCTCGATGATGTAATCGATCCCTCTGAAACACGTGACCGGTTAATTCGAGCTCTCGGGCACCTGATGGATAAAGAGGAAACTCGCCCGGCGAGGAAGCATGGAAACATCCCCCTGTGAGGCATCTAAATGGACTCTGAGCCAACGTTCACGGAACAGATTGGTAGAATTCTACGCGAATCCCGGGGTGCTGAGTTGGTCAATGACGATGCGAAGATACGTCTGGCTGTAGCCATAGCCATCCGCTTGCATACGCAGGATGTATCGGATGATCGGGCCAATGCAGGCCGCATGCCCGGCCCTGCTTATGCTCGCGACCACCGCAACAACCGCTTCGGGAGACCATCCTTACTGAATAATCGAAGCAGCCGGAGCACTTGGAGGTGAATCGAATGTCGACCTATGAAATTGATATCGATGGAGAGATTTTCTCTGTCGAGATTGAGGAAGGAGAGGACGGGATACTTAACGCCTCAGTTGGCGGAGTAACCTACCAGGTTACTCTTCCAGAGGGTGCTGAAGTAGCTACCCCTAGACGGCGTAACACTGGTGGTAAAAGTAGAGGTAAATCTGGCACGGTCTCGACAAGTATCCCTGGAAAGATTGTCACTCTAGAAGTGTCTCCAGGCGACGCAGTCACTGAAGGACAAGTCATTCTAATCCTTGAGGCAATGAAGATGCAAAACGAAGTCACGGCCCCTGTGACTGGGACTGTAAGTGCAGTGAATTGTGCAGAGGGAGACAATGTCGAAGCAAACATGGCATTGGTAGTAATCGAACCAGAGGCACCAGAAGAAACGGTTTCAGAATGAAACTACAAGCAATCATTGAAGTCATGTGAGGTAGAGAGGATAGCGAATGCCGAACTGTGACCACCCAGGATGCACCGAGGATGGTGAAGTCATATCACGCCTTTCCCCGGAGGGTTTTCTCGTAGCAACCGGCAAGAAAGCATACTCTTTCAGAGAGGCTTATCGGCGGTTCCACTATTGTATGAAGCACCACGATGATCTCATGACCAACGTCTGGTCTAGGGTCAGGACGCCAGACGACAAGTCTGACGATCACCCTGCTCCCACTATGGTTTGAATCCAAATTGGATTCAGAATGAACTATATTTCTACGCATTGGTTATATCACGTAGACCTTGAGTAGAAGTTATGGCTTTGCTTGACTTCTTTGGAACGCCAGAAGAACTTCGATGGTTCGCAATGGGCAATCACTGCTCATGGGGAAGTATTCATTCAACCGTATGGGTGGACAATACACGCAACTAGTGGATCAATCATCATCTCATGTGTAATGTGCGCACTACTCGCTGCTGCCATGCATCCGCCGGTTGTACCTGACGGTCCGAATATGGTCGACGAAGATACAGGCGAGTGATTCAGCCCCAAGAACCCTGGGCAAGCATAGCCTCGGCGACCTTCAGGAAGCCTGCTACATTTGCGCCAAACACGTAGTCATGTGGTCGACCATACTTCTCGGCGGTCTCGTAAGCAGCCTTGTGAATCCCGACCATGATGCCGTCGAGCTTCTCGTCAACCTCTTCCCTAGTCCAAGACATTCGCAAGGAGTTCTGGGACATCTCAAGTCCGGAAGTAGCGACGCCACCAGCGTTAGATGCCTTTCCGGGAGCAAAAAGGACACCTGCCTCCTGGAAAGCCTCGACAGCCTCAGGGGTGCAGGGCATGTTAGCACCCTCGCCCACGGCCATGACACTGTTGGCCACTAGAGCTGCGGCCTCCTCACCATTGAGTTCGTTCTGAGTTGCACATGGGAGTGCAACATCGACGTCAACCGACCAAAGTCCGTTCATTGCCGGCTCAGGCTTGGACTCGTGGTATTCTACACCGTCGAAGTGATCGGCATATTCCTTAATTCTGCCACGGCGCTCGTTCTTGAGATCCATTACCCATGCAAGTTTCTCACGTGTAATGCCTGCAGAGTCATGAATGAAGCCACTAGAATCTGACATTGTAACGGGTATTCCACCTAGGTCTAGGACCTTCTCGGCGGCGAACTGAGCCACGTTACCACTTCCAGAAATAGCAACACGCTTCCCCTCCATGGTTTCACCCTTCGTCGCAAGCATCTCACGAACAAAGTAAACGCAACCATAGCCAGTTGCCTCTGGACGAATCAGAGAACCACCGTAAGGTAGTCCCTTTCCAGTAAGAACACCAGACCACTCGTTAGCCATTTTCTTGTACATGCCGAACATGTAACCAATCTCACGACCACCTACACCAATATCGCCTGCTGGAACATCCGTGTCAGGGCCGATATGGCGCCATAGCTCGCCGATGAAAGCTTGACAAAAACGCATGACTTCATTGTCTGACTTCCCCTTAGGGTTGAAGTCTGAACCACCTTTTCCACCGCCCATTGGAAGACCGGTTAGGCTATTCTTGAAAATCTGCTCAAAGCCAAGGAACTTGAGAATCGAAGCGTTGACAGAAGGATGGAATCGAAATCCTCCCTTGTAGGGCCCAATCGCACCGTTGAACTGGACTCGGAAACCACGATTCACCTGCATGTTGCCCTCATCATCGACCCATGGGACTCGGAACTGAATTAGACGCTCGGGCTCAACTACACGATTGTAGATATTAGCTGATAGGAATTCAGGGCGTTCATCCACAATGGGTGTCAAACTTTCTAGCACCTCAAGCACAGCCTGATGGAACTCTGGCTGGTCTGGGTCTCTCTTCTTCACATTCTCGTAAACTTGCTTCAGGTGGCTGTGCATCCCTTCAACTCCTAGGCTAATTCACCTTGGTTGACCTCGCGACCGGATATCCGGCTTATTAACGAGTGCCAATACTGAAATCGGAACTAAAAAAGATGAATCAATCGTAAATGATACGCTCAGCAATCGCTGCGACATCTTTGACCGCTTCAGGTAGAGTGATGACTGACATCGCATGCTGACTAACTTGGCGTTTTCTCAATGCATCAGCGATTGGAGTGTGTTCCTTGAACCAACGCGTACGGCCATCCTTACCTACCACACGAACATCCACTGCTGCCATACGTGGTTCAGATAGAAGGAGTTTGACAGACGGGACATCTATCGCGACATAACCTGGATCGAGGCCTGCTCGCTGTGCTATCTGATCCTCAATCTGGATTCGATCCTCTGAATGTGTCGCGAGGTGAACTAAACGATTGATCTGCTCGGATGTCAATTCATCCATCCGGCGTGTGACACTATTCTTCATCAGACGACGATACTTCAGACGCTTCAGAATGTCTCGTGAGAAAGGATCTGCCTGATCAAGAGCGTGCCATACCTCTGCATCGACCATTCGTTGCATCTGTCTCGCTTCAGGTAAACGATCTCCTGCGCGCTCAACTGCACGGGAAAGCATCACCTCTGTTATCCGAGTGACTCGATGGAAGTATACGGCGCTGTACATCAGAGCTCGGGCAGTCATCATACCCTCAAGAGCGGCGAGTCCTCCCTCAGTCACAGCGATATCCCCACTGTGACGCGTGAGACATTGGATAAGACGGTCATGATCGATAATCCCGTGACGCACACCTGTAAAATGTGCATCTCGAAGTAGGTAATCCATCTGATCACAGTCAACTGGCCCGTGGACAAGATGCGCTAGAGTGTGATCTGCGGATTCGAAGGCTTCAGCACCTTCACCCCAATGGAACAGATTCCTCTCCTTACCACCTGCATCTGGGCCATGGATTAGTGATGCTACCTTGTCCGGATCAATACCATGTGATTCAAGAATCTCAGGAATGGTCCGACGCGAACCAAGGATCTTCTGCTCATCATCCGAAAGGACCTCGTAATCCCCTGTGATGATACCCTCTGTGATATGCATATGATCTGCGCCACCGCGCTCATGAAGGATATGTTCCAGAGTATGTGAATAGGGCCCGTGCCCCACGTCATGAAGCATTCCTGCGACCTCTACAGTCATCCGCTCATGTGGATCGAGGTCGAGGCTTGAAGCCATTCTTCCGGCAAGGTGAGATACGCCTAGAGAATGCTCAAATCGCGTATGATGCGCACCTGGGAAAACAAGGTGGGCAAGACCTAGTTGCTTGATATGGCTGAGTTTATTGAACTCTGGCGTAGCGAGAAGTTCCTCTCGAACTCCATCAATCTCGAAGGAGCCATGGATGGTGTCATTGATGACCTTCATTGTAGGTGGAGCCTTGCACACTCGTCATCAATGCTGCGCTTGAGAAATACGGATTCTCAGCCTTGCTGGTCCCAACCCTGCTGTTG
>DAYJ01000134.1:16240-19321 GCA_002506875.1 Euryarchaeota archaeon UBA40
TGCTGCTGCTGCCACTCAGCCCACTGTTGACCATGAGCCTGCTGCTGCGCCCACCATTCAGCCTGTTGTGCCGCACGCATCTCCTCCTCGAGCTTGTAGCGGCGATCACCAAGGCGATCGAATAGAAGAGCAGTTTGGCCCGCATCAATACCGTTCTTATCCGACATTGATTCGATGTCCTTCTCTACCGCCATAAGTCCCTCAAAGCCCTCAGCCTCGTCCAATAGGGACCTGATCTTTTCGTAGTTAGAACGTCGACTTGTCGCAGAGCGCCAGATAAGTACCGACATGCCTGCTCCGATCGCAATAATCGCGAGAATAGCAACCGAAAGTGCGGACTGAATCACAGGATCAAGCCCCGCCTCCTGCTGTAGTCGATCAGGAGTATTGTCACCGTCAAGATCAACTGGTTGACTCGTCGCATCGTAGGGATCAGAACCATCTGCAAACTCATCTACATCATAGTAGCCATCGTTGTCATCATCCGGATCAACTATGTCGGCCCAACCATCCCCATCCGTATCAGGGCAACCCAATGTGAAGAGGCTTGAATTACCTGGTACGAGAGGGCAATCATCAGACATTTCCGTGCCCTGTTGGTCAGCGAATCCATCATCATCTCCATCAGACCAAAGACGAGCATCGAGAGCCCAACCACCAGGAATTGTTGAGTTACCATCGATGATGTCGGCATATCCGTCCGAATCGCTGTCTTCACAACCGACTAGGCCACCTTCTGTGGAGGTCCCCGATTTCCCAGGACAATCGTCCGCATCGGTTCCATTCTCGTTATCCCCATAACCATCTCCATCAACATCGCTCCACTGAGTTACATCGTCAGGATAGACATCTTCAGTGTCTGACCAACCATCCCCATCCGCATCAGGGCATCCTATGAGATCGATTGTCGAGGTCCCTGCATCCTGAGGGCAGTCATCAATGAGCCCAGATTCCGCAGTGTCAGGATAACCGTCACCATCAGTATCCGGGCAACCATTTACCGTATCTGCAAACACAGTAGGGCATTCGTCTCCATCGTTAGAGAGGCCGTCACCATCATTGTCAGGGCAGCCAATTGCATCAATCATGGAAGTACCCAAGCGTGTTGGGCAATCATCAGAATCAGGGAAACCGGGGGCATCACCATACCCATCACCATCAGAATCAGCATATTGATTGGGATTTTCCGGCATATCGTCGAAAGAATCAGACCAACCGTCCCCATCCGTATCAACACACCCATAGAGATCTCGGAACGAGTCACCTGGCTGATCAGGACAATCGTCGAACGGACCGCTTGAAGTGTCTAACTCGACGTCCTCATATCCGTCATTGTCACGATCAAGTGGACTTGGATCTGCAAGATAAGCTCCTGCAATCCATTGACCAGGCCAGTGACTCAATCTAGAAGAGTTCCAGGAATCGATTCTCCAATTATCTCCAAGACCATCCCCATCGGTATCATTCCACTGGGATGGTTTATTGAAGAAATCATCAGCAAGATCTGACCAACCATCTGCATCGAGATCTGTGCAACCAAAGGTATCCTTCCATGAAGTGCCCCAAACATTAGGACAGTCGTCGTAAGCCTCACCAGCAGGGTTGTCTCCAAAACCATCACCATCATTATCTGCCCATTGGGTTCCATTGTTCGGAAAGGCATCATTAGAATCGGATTGCCCATCACTATCCAAATCAGGGCAACCGTATACGTCACGTGTACTGTTGCCGGCCACAACTGGACAATGATCGGGCGTGGTCGCGAAATCTACGTAGACGCCTGGACCACCCATCCGGCTTGCATTAAGAGATGAGTCCGCCCAGTTGTCACCATAGCCATCCTCATCGAGATCTGACCACTGAGTTGGGTCAAGAGGGAAACGGTCCGTTCGATCGCCCACCTTGTCCCCATCGGTATCGACGCCATGCACGACAATAGCGAAATCTTGACTCCCGTAATGTGGAACCGTATACCCGTTAATTGTCAATCCAGTTGGGAAGTTGAATGCGAAATAGGTCTCGTCTCCAAGAATCGCTGCCCCATATCCAGTGTCACTAGATGTTGAACCGTAGTCATTGACCCAGTTCCAAGCACCGTTTGATGAAAGTGTACCCATAAACACGTCATTACTTCCAATCGAATTGACGCCATATTGTCCGAACCAAGCTGCACCGTTGTAGTAACCCGTAACGGCAATCTCTCCAGTGGTATCTTCAACACCTACATCGTAACAGTAGTCCGTACTGCTCCCTCCACCCTGCTGCTGCCAGTTCCAGTTACCAGTTGGTGAAATCTGAGCTACGAACATGTCCCAACCACTGCCACCGTAGGCGTTTAGCCGGTTAGAGTCAAACTCGGTATAGTAGTAAAATCGGCCACAGACCGTAGCATTACCACCATCGTCTACATCGATTGACTCGGGATAAGTCTCGTACGAACTGTAACCGTACTTCTGAGACCAACTGTATACGCCCGTAGAAGAATATTGAGCAACGAATCCCCAATAGTCATAGGAATAATAGTTGTACTGACTAGTCGATCCAAAATCCACCTGGTAGGAGAACTCACCAGTAACATATACCCGCTCCTGAGCGTCCACTGCTACATCGCGTCCACGCTCGTAGTAAGACCCTCCAATCCCCTGTGCCCAGCGCCAATTTCCTTGCGAGTCTAGGCTAGCAATGTAAGCATCCGAGTAACAACTGCTGCAAGATAATGACCCAGCAGAACCGAAGGAAAGTGTCCCTGAAGACCAATATCCAGTGACGTACACATTACCAGAATCTGCGATTGCGACGCCATGAGCATAATCGCTACTACTTGCGCCAATCTTCTGGGCCCAGAGCCAATTCCCCATGGTATCGAGAACAGCAACATAGGCATCGTAGGATCCAGACGAAGAGAATGAGGTGCTACCGAACGAAATCGAGTTGAAGAAAATACCCGTGATACTTACATTACCTCCAGCATCCACATCGATGTCATAGCAATAGTCTGAGCTGGTAGATCCAGCAGTTTGAACCCAAAGCCAATCTCCTGTCGAAGACAACTTTGCGACGAAGATATCTGAACTCGAACTA
>DAYJ01000097.1 GCA_002506875.1 Euryarchaeota archaeon UBA40
TGATTCACGCCCTGTCAGAGGCGAGTTAGCATTCAACATTGATGGAACCAAATTCAATTCAAACTACAACAATGAATCAACTTCTGATAGGCGACATGATGTTGACACTAATACATGGCATTCGGTAAGTATAGTTGCAGCAATTACAGGCCATGGTTTCGGACAAGATCCTAACAATTGTGCAGAATTCTGTAATCATGAACACCGATATTCAATGAATGGATATGATGTGACTGAGGATCACCCTATGGCAGGAAACTCAAGTGTGAATTCGGATCAACAAGGATGTCGAAAAACAACTGGTGAAGGTACTGTAGCAAACCAATTCGGAAGTTGGCCATATGGTCGTGCGGGATGGTGCGCAGGCCTCGATGTTAAATTGTGGAGTCACGACATCACTCATTGGATTAATCCAACTGGTACGAACGAACTTTTCTATCAGGGACTCTTTGATGGTGCACAGTATCAAGAGACTTCAACCAATCCATACATTGTGGGCACAGTATGGATAGTCTATGAGCACAACATGACGAATCAAAATTCAGGGGCCTTCAATTCAGTCGATTCATCAGTAGAAAATCGAGGAATGATTACTGCAAATCCCGATCTGACAGATTATGCTGCACTTAGGGCTTAACTGGCACAGGTGTAGGCATTGGTTCGAAATCTGGAATCGTTGTAGTAAGTAGATTGTAATCACTATCTCGTTTCTTGGGCTGATGCCCAGAACGGAGAATTGTTCTCTGTAGTTCTGATTCACTTGCAAGTACTTTCGTAGTGCCTGACGCAGATACAACATTTTCTTCCATCATAGTTGATCCAATGTCGTCGGCACCAGCATCAATGGCAATTTGAGCCACATCGAGTCCCATTGTTGGCCAAGATGCTTGAATATGGACAATATTGTCGAAGAATATCCTGCTAACTGCAACTTGACGAAGATATTCCATAGGACCTGCTCCTAACTCAAGTCGATTAGCACCTCTGTTACGTCGCCCAAAAGAGTTGTTTTCCAACTGTACTGGCCATGAAATAAAGGAAGTGAACCCATCTTCATTTCGTTGAATTGATTCATCTTGTAGAGTTCTAATTCTTTCCATATGTTCCACTCTGTGTCTCGGTTCTTCTCCGAAGCCGAAAACATTGGTTGCTGAAGTAGTAAGTTTGAGGTCTTGAGCTTCAGACATGACTCTCAACCAATTCTCTGCACTCCCCTTCTTTGGTGAAATATTCAACCGAACATCATCTACGAGCATCTCTGCACCCCCCCCTGGAAGACCATGGAGTCCAGCCTCCTTGAGTTGGCGCAATACTTCTTTTGTCTCCAATCCAGTTACATCTGCAATACCCTCAATTTCGATGGGACTGAAGCAATCCAGAGCAATCTTTGGATGCCTCTGAACTAATGCTTGGAGGAGATCTGTGTAATATTCCATTCCTAATTCTGGGTTGACACCACCCTGCATCAGGACTCGACTTCCACCTATTGCTTCCAGTTCACTAATCCTTGCAGAAATCTGGTCAATTGATTGGGTGTAGACCTCCTTGTGTCCAGGAGGTCTGTAGAAAGAGCAGAATTGGCAATTTATTGTACAGATATTAGTGTAATTCACATTCCTGTCAACTAGATAGGTGATTATCTCGTTAGGATTGTGAATGCGCCGAACATTCCGTGCAACCTTCATCAGGGCTTCAAGAGGTGCATTTTCGTACAGAAAAGTTGCATCTTCAACAGTTATTCTAGCATGCTCTCCATCAGGTGTGATGACACTATCAAGAATAGAATTCCACATGGATCAATCCCCATTCATCAGAGCTTCGATATCATCAATTTCCACAGGACATGCTTCTGTTAGATTCACAGGCCCATCGTTCGTGATTAGGATATCATCCTCAATACGAACACCAATGCCAGCGTAACGCTCTGGTACATGCACATCCGTTCTCCATGATGCAAAATAGAGGCCTGGTTCTATTGTGATGACCATTCCCGGCTCAAACACTCTAGAACTGCTATCGATACTGTATATACCAACATCATGTACATCTAAACCAAGCCAATGACCTATGCCATGCATGAACCAAAGTCCGACTCCATCCGGTCCAGTAGGCTCATCCATTGCTCCATCAATAACACCCAATCGAATCAGATGTTCTGACAAGACCCTTCGAGCAGCATCATTTGGGGCAGTTACTTTTTCTCCAACCTTACATGCTGCGATTGCTGCTCTCTGAGCATCTAATACTGCCTGATATATCTCTCGCTGGGGTTCAGTGAAATGGCCGTTTACAGGGAATGTCCGAGTGACATCAGACGCATATCCATCAACTTCACATCCGGCATCAATGAGTAGAAGGTCTCCATCCTTCAACACTGCATCGTTTGCATGATAATGAAGGATAGTTGCGTTATCCCCTCCTGCTACGATACTTGGATAGGACCAATGTGATCCATGTGTGAGGAAAGCACCCTCGATTATCCCTTGAAATTCACATTCGTTCATATCCTGTGTTGCTTTTTCCATCGCTTCGATATGAGCTTTGACTGCTATGTCTGCAGCTTTTTGCATAGATTCCAACTCGTGAGAATCCTTTCGGAGCCTCAATTCAGACAAATACGGACGTGGATCAGTGATTCTCTTTGGACCAATACCTGACTTCTGACGCGCTCTTGTTTCAGTATACACTGCATCCTGAATCCATTTATCCAGATCTTTTTTCTCACCCATTACGTAAGCAATGGAATTAATCGAATCCTTGATTTTGTTTAGAAAATCTAAGAGATTCTCATTCGAATCAACTGTATCTACAGGAAGCGAGCGAGATCCTTCGATTCCAGGGCGCCGTCCGGTCCATATCTCTTGGAGTGTATCATTAGGCTGGACAAATAATGTCGATGAAATAACGCCCCCTATTTTGGTGATTACTAAGGTGCATTCCTCTTGTTCACAACCAGTAAGATAGAGCATATCTGAGCTTGCTCTGAATGGATAATGCACGTCTCGAGACCGGGTCATACTTGAGTTGGTTGGAAAGATGGCAATACTCTGATCATCAAAGGAATCCATCAAGGTGGATTGGCGCCGTACGTAGACGTCGTCTGGCGTGCCCATGTCATTTCGACTCCGATTCTGTTCTTGAGGATGTGGCTTCACTCTCAAGCTTTTTTTTGGATTCAAAATCCCATGGTCTGACAACAGGAACACGATCCTGTCTCATGAACATCATTAGATAGGCTGCAAAAAGAATGAATATGATTGATACAAGTGCCCCTGTAAGGATAACCATAGAGGAGCCCTGAGCCTCGGGATCACTGGGTGTATCAATCACGCCAAACATTACGGAACTGCTGTCTATTTCCCCATTATCATCAGTTACAACAAGCATTAGTGTATGCTGTACTGAATCATCCTCTGGTCGTTCAAGGGTTCGTTCGATTCCTGATAGAATTGGCACACCATCGAGATACCATACATAATCTAAACTTACGACATCATTTGACGTATCAGTTGAATAATATGCATCAATAGACCATCCATCCTTATCCGAGAGCCGTATTGTCTCACCATCATCTGTTGGAACACCGTCAATCCGAAGCGCAGAATTAGGCCGCTGATTGACGATATCAATAGTAACACTCGTAGAATTAGTATGGCCAACTTGATCTACGATAGTTAGGTTAACCACGAATATTCCCGAATCCTCTGCAGAGAGATTGAACAAGCCATCGTCTCCACCAACGCTTGTTCTTGCTACATTGGATGAATTAATCTCTGTTAAAGTCCAAATATATCGAATACCTTCTCTTCCCCAGAATCTATCACTCGATGCACTAGCGTCGATTACAACAGGGACTGATGATTCTGGAACCTTACTTGGAGCAGACAATTCGACCGATGGAGAAGTAATATCCAATCGAATGTCGGTACATCCGATCCATGTTGACCAATTTCCACCGAGGCCCATTTGAACAAGAATTGTCCACCAACCATCTCCAAAGGAAGAAAGATCCTGAACAATACTAAATTCAGTAGAATTGAAAGTATCCCCCACAACAATCCACTGTTCAACTGAAGGTGGGTTGTGTAATCCATCTAAGCAACCCGATTCACTAGCTTTACTGGATTGAATACCCCACCTAACATCAAAATCCGACGATGCGCCGTCCTGAATATAGGTAATATCAACAATCTGTTGGTCGATAGATGATACAGGATTCTTTGGCACGATGACCCAGTTTTCTGAAGAATTAGGGGATGCGATTTCGCCTGCTCTAATAATCCCGAATTCACGGTGGATTCGTTCTTCTTCAACCATGACGTCAATGATCAAAACACAGCGACAAGGTGAGATTACATGGTGATGGATTGGAATACTATCCCATTCGTTTGTTTCTGATTGGAACTCTGATTGACCATCATAACGTGTGACTCCTTCGTCCTTAATCATCCAACGTATCTCTACATCTTCTGAATCAATATATCCTACATCGAATCTTAGATCTGAGGACGATTCGAAAATCTGAACATTCCCTCCCTCTATCTGTATCAAGTCGAGATCTGGAGAATAATACGATTCTTGACTATCCTTGAGAGAATAAGAGGGATTAGACAATAGTAAGAGAGCAATTAGGGGTACCCAAATCACTCTCATATGACTCGATGGTCATCAGATAGGGAAGAACGCTTTGACTAATCGTGTGAAATCAAGCGAAATCATCGCAAATCTCACCCTGGCCAGGGAACGAGTTACCAGATTTAGGATTGGAATTATAATCACATTCACAACGGTTAGAAATTCCATCTCCATCACTATCGATGTTAGCATCGCTAGGATCGAATGGATCGAAATTGAAGAAATACTCCCAACCATCCCACATTGTGTCACCATCGCTATCCTTGTGGAATACTTCATACCCATCGAGAAGACCATCAGGGCAACGATCATCGCCACACATATCGGAATCATTGTAGACAGCATAGGTGCCATTCTCGTATTCCTCATAGTTGGTGTAGTTCGTCAAATCATCATAGAATGCAGCACCAGAGGGTGTCAATGGATCGATATGGCATACACCTGATGATCCGTCCCATGGAGGGCAGTATCGATTTAGCAGTGCGGTACGGTTTAATCCATCGGAATCAAAGTCCTCGTCACCATCCATGATCCCATCTAAATCTGAATCTGGCATACGCGGATCTAGAGGGCCACGGGCGCCAATAATTTCGAGTGTACCATTGTCTACCAAACCCTCGTTCAATGCAGCTTCTGTTGCCCGAGTTTCCCAGCCATCAGGAAGGCGATCACCATCTGAATCATCATTCACAGGATTAGTATCCCAACGATCTGGAATCTCCTGCGTATTAACGAGTGAATCATTGTCAATATCGTATAAGCGGTCAGGTAAAGCCGACTCACTAGGGTCTAATGCCCAACGGCCTGAATCAGGGATGGTGAATCCAGTAAGATTCATCTCACTGATGAAGTACTTAGGATCAGGTTCACCATCACCATTTCTATCAGCTCCTGACTGGAATCCTGAGCGGAAGTTATCCCATAGCCAGCCACCAGGGCCCTTGCCACATTCATTCATAACATCGCAACCTGGCGGGAGCCAATTTGAAGGAGCAATCCAAAGTGAGTGTGTCTTTTTGTTGTCCATAGTACTCGTAACTTGCATTTCCCAGCCATCTGGTTGTCCATCACCATCAGTATCGTTATTCTTAGGATTAGTCTGATCTTGCCATGGACGAGGTACAAATAATGTCTCAGCGCCATCATTCAAACCATCATCATCCGTATCTGAGTTGTTTGCATGGGTGATGTATTGATCTTCTCCAGCAACAACCTCCTCACCATCTGCTAGTCCGTCGTTATCTGTGTCGAACATTGAAGCATTAGTAGTGTATTCATAGAGAATTCCATTGTAAGTCATCTGGTGACCATCAATGACCTCTCTTCGGTCATTTAGTCCATCTTGATCCGTATCGAAGTTCGAAGCATTTGTTGCATGGAGGAAGTATTCGTCAGCATCAGAGAGGCCGTCTTCATCAGTATCAATTGCCCTAGGATCTGAAGTAACGTGGACATTAGCTACCCCTTTCTCAACAACAAGAATTGTCCAACCAATTACTTCGATACCGTCAATCAGACCATCATAGTCAGTATCTGGGACAAGAGGATCTGTGGACCTACCGACAGCCAAACCTTCGTCATTAAACTTGGATTCGTACTCCTTGAGGTTAGTATAACGTTCAGAGGTTTCAACAATAGACATCCAAACAAAATTTCGCGAAGTCACCTTGTTCTCTACTGCGACATCGTCTGATGTATCCTCAGTTCCCATGTCATCGGTACCATCCAACAACTTCTGAGCTGGAATGGAATACACATACCCACTGACTGGTGCAGCGAGACGATCTAATGCATAGGCTCCGTTACGGACTGTTTTTGCATAAGCAACTGTCTGATCTGCTTCTACATACTCACCAAGTTCAACCATAATCTGGTCAACCTCTGCCGTACTCACCAGTTCCTCATAGAGGACGGCCCCATCGCCATCGACATCGTATCCGTCGAGGTCAGGGTCCTCCTCTGAATCATCAAATTTAGGATGTGTTCCAGATGCAAACTCCCAGCCATCAGGCATCCCATCATTATCGGTATCAGGATCCATCGGGTCGGTGAAATTCTCTGCACCCCATGTTAGTGCGACTTCATATTCAGCAAGATTGCTTAATCCATCGTCATCGCCATCAGGAAACGAATCAGAAGCATTAGATGGATTCAGTATATCATTGAAACAGTACTCGAATCCGTCTGGCATACCATCACCATCCGTATCCCAATCACTAGGGCCATTCAAGCGCCCGTCACCATCCATATCCTCATTGAACCAAGCAAGATCGCCTTGATTGGATTGCATAGCAGAGAAAGGAGCTGTCATCGAAAGAGCTGGGTTCTGTGGTACTCCGCAGTGGTAGGAAAGTAGTACGGCGCCGAAGTTGACTTCAATTTCATCTGCAATGAGGTCACTATCACTATCTCTCTCCAAAGGATTCGTATTGTACTTCTCTTCGATGTAGTTGTTCAGAGTATCAGAGTCGAGATCTAGAACAGCATCACACGACTGTCGATTGAGGATTGTGAGGTTTTTGTCCCATTCATCTTGACCTACAAGTTGGATCACAGATGCTTCAACATCTGGAGTCAGGAGATCACAGTCCCAGTTCCCAGAAAGAGGATCGAACATGGTGAGTTCGCCTGTAGGTGTCACGATAATATGTGTGTAAAGGGATTCCCAGCGATCGTTCAAACCATCACTATCTGTATCCTTTAGGTTAGGATTAGTACCAAGATTAGCCTCATCGCGGTTAGTCAGTCCATCGCGATCAGGATCACCATCTGGGCCATTATTCGGGTCAGGAAATGTTTCATTTTGTTCGGTGTTATCATCGTCCGGCTGAGCATCTGGATCTCCTCCAACTATCTCCTCACCACTTGCTGTACCATCATCGAGAGGATCGAGACCATTAGCAATCTCCCAACCATCTTCAAGATCATCACCATCAGTGTCATTATTTCTCCAATCAGTCCCGTAAAGAGTCTGTTCCATTCGATCTGAAATTCCATCGCCGTCTGTGTCTTCACCTTCAGTGAATGTTGCATCAATCTCGGTAGGTGACAAATCATTTGTAGCGGGTTCGAACCCTCCAGTTTCCGTAGTTGATATTCCAGAATCAACGACTGTGTATACACCTGCAAGGCAAAGGGTAGAGACAATCGCGACGACTGCCCATTGGTTATGGTCGAGTGGCATATGATCACTTACCCACAGGTGGGCCAACCTATCCATCCTTGCTTCGGATAAAAGGTTTCACCGCAGTTGACTGTTTTCAACGAGGGTGCACACCTATTATTGAATACTAATTTCGGAATGAAATTGTATGCTTATTCTGCCCGCTGAAAGCCATCTTAACAGTGGCTATCTCGCCAGTAGATGACTCCCATGCTGAAACGATCGGCCCACATACGAATGATCGAGGCATTATGCTTTCATACTCAATTACGTTGTTAGATGAGGCATAACTTCGAATGAAACCACGATCAGTGAGATGTTTCATGATTGCACTATTATCTTCATCCCAATCAAGAATAAGGGGCAATTGTGGTTTCATAGATTTCCCTACCAAATCAATCAATAATTTCTCTAGATTACTGTCCGCATCAGGAAATTTATCTTTTTCAGGACTTCCTGGAGGGGTGACCTCATTCAATAATCGGATAAATTCGACAATCGATTCAGATGTCAAGAACACGATTGGTGAACTGTTGACTAGAGGTAAACCTTGAATCCAGTCAACTCCAATATCAATCTCTACTCCAGTTGTCTTTTGCTTAGATGTCTCTGGTTTGATTGGCATCTCAATAGGCTCGAGATGAATCATCAAATTCCTACCACCATCATCTTTCCAAGTGGCCTTCCAACTTAATCCAGTCAATCGCTCCACTATGCGGATGATGTCACCCACCTCAACGCCTGGATGAACTGGTTGATCTACATGGAATCTAAATGGCCATTCGATTACAGAAGCCATGCCTCGACCAGTCAATATCCGTAATTGAGCCCATGTATCGAACATCCGAGATAGATGGGCCCTTTCTGAACTAAAAAATGGCTTCTTACGAACTATACAATCTTCAAAGAATCCCGAGAAAGGGTGAACGTAAATGGAATGTAGTAACCTCCTAGATAGTGAGCTTGCAAGATTCTGTTCTAACAGATTGAATATGGACATAAATTCAGAGTTATGAAACCACACACAAGGATTAGAGTCTCTAAGCTTCAAATCCCCTGCAACAGAACGATGACAATTATTGCTTTGCGTAACGATTTCTGTATCTACCTTGTCGTTTGGAACGATAGGCATCAAGAATCACCGGTTACACCGCTACCTCGGAACTTGACATTCAGATTTCCTTTAGGCTGCTTCTTGGCCTTCCGTGACGGTGGGCGTTTAATCTGGACATTACGTTCAGGAGGTTCCAACTTCCGCATTGGACGATAATGCACAGGGCCTACTAGACGCTCCATAGCAGGTGTGTCATCCTCGTATGGTCTTGGCCGGCGTAACCACCATCGATTAGGGAGTGGATCACATCGTGGGAGTTTGGAATTGCGCAGAGAAGCCATCCGTTCATGCATGAGTACTTTCCACGTTCTCGAACGAACGGATTTACTTCGCTCAACCATCCAGAGTGGGAAGCCAACATCAAGAATTACACCACCGACTTCAAGCAGAATTCCAGATAATAGTAGATGATTGCCTACAGGGGAACGTGAGAGATCACCTACCACCTTCTCTTTCTTCAATCGACGAGCCATCCTGACCATCAATGGTTGATTCCGATGGCGCACCTGATGGCTTGTTTGATTCCTAAATCGTACTGCCGCAATATGGGCAGAAACAAGACCAAAACCAACTAATCCTGCTGCA
>DAYJ01000018.1 GCA_002506875.1 Euryarchaeota archaeon UBA40
AAAAAAGGAGTTCACACCGAAGCTCTAGAGTTGCATTTCGGAGCAATCGCTCCGGGAGGCTATGCATGGGTCTTCCCGAAGAACGGCTCCTCTAACATAGGTATAGGAATTCAACCCAAGTTCGCACGTGGGACTTCCCTGAATATTCTTGCTAAACAGTTCATAGATTCCTACAGTGGAGATTTGGAATATGAAGGGGCTGGAGCACTGCCGATGTCTGGCACTATTCGGAGCTTCATCAATGGAAAACACGTACTCGTGGGCGATTCAGCAGGGATGGTACTCCCTTCCAACGGTGCGGGGATAACAATAGCAATGATTGGAGGCAGAATCGCCGGGAACGCAATCGCAGACCACCTGCTGGATGGAGTGCCTCTCGAATCTTACGAGCGTGAATGGAAACATCAGATGGGGTCAGTAATGTCTAGGTCAAAACGAGCATTTGCACTCGGCTCCATCCTATTCAGGCTACCCGATCGTGTTGTGGACTTGGTATTCAATAGACTCACAAAGCCATTCATATGGCGTGCAGTAACATGCAGATCTCTCTTTGCATTAAGGGTTTGATGAATTTCAGCGGCGGCCATTCTTACCCTTTAGAATGCATTAGTTCCACCATTTCTTGGATTCTGAATTCTCGATCGGTTTATCGCCATCACTCGGATTATCTGAGGCTACTGTAGATTTCTGGTTAGAATTGCGAGTTAATCCAGGCACCAAATCACACAGGTCGTCTTTTGTCCCATCAAAAACGAAAATTTGTTTTCCGCCTTCGTATACATATGTGGTGTAACTTGTAGTTCTACTGCCATTATCGCTAGTACTAGTGGAAGTTCGTGTGTTTGTTGATAAATTCTCAACGTCAAACTCTCTTTTCGTATATGTGAAAAAGGGTGTAAATTGCTTCCAAAAATGAATTTTATTTTCATTTGCTTTTCTCATGAATACAGCCCTATGCTGAAATGATAAAGTTGCAACAGCCACTAGCGCGATTATTGAAAATCGAAGCCTCCACCATTCCAAAGCGACTTCATGAATAGACCAGCCCTCAAACAGAACTACTACAGATAGGATGGACATCACTCCCAGTAATACTGCTGAACCAGTGAAGAATGCCCCAGAGATACGGTTGCCTGGAAACGTTATCTTGTTATCCTGCATCCATATCACACTCGAATAATGAGCGGTTATCGACGTCCGTCTTTACCTTTTCTTAGGCCTTTGCTTGCCATATGGTCGCCATGCCCGGGAATATGACCTTTGAAGAAACGTCTTTGAATCCAACTTCCTCAAGCATCCTGACATAATCCCCAGTCGTCCCAAAGTGCACGTAGGTTTTCGTCAGCCATTTCCAAGGATGGTCTTGAACTCCACAGACCCATCTTGCATAGGACCCTACCCATATTTGCATGTACATTTTTCCAAGCCACCCATGCAATCGATTGATTTTCGCTGGATCCACAATAACAATCGAACCACCTGGTTTCAGAACGCGAAGAGCCTCTGAGAGGCCCTTGCGCTTGTCATACCAGTCCCTGAAGGAGAAGAGGGAACAAACGCCGTCGAAGGTCGAATCATCAAAGGGAAGAGATTCGGCTTCACCTTTGACAAAAGACGCGTCAGAATCACCCCTTTCCCTTCTCTTTGAATTCACACGAGGCTCCGCCGCTGCGATCATCGAGGGTATGGGGTCGAGACAAACTAAGTCCCGCCCTTCGACAATTTCAGCAAAGGATCCAGGCCCACAACCAATTTCCAATATTTTTCCTTCCCCGGGCAAACGGCTAGCCACCATTCTACGCCATCTACTAACTTGACCAACAGTGGCAAAACGATTGATTCGGTCGTATACGGGGATGGTTGCCTCGAGATTATTTTGAAGCTCGTTCCAGTCGACTTCGCCCATCCCCTCCGTGTCCATGTGACTCGCTATAGACGGGGGGTATTTGGCACATTGTGAAACTATCAACCCCAACAGAACTTATGCGACGTATTGGTCAACATGATATACCCCCTTTCGATGGGTCCGCACGAATAGGCGGTTACCATGAGCAAGAATGATGTTCTCAAAGCCATAAGAGAAGCAGAATCAGAAGCTCAAAACATCCTCGATGAAGCCGGCAAAGAAGCCTCTTCAATCGTATCAACAGCACGAAGCGATGCCTCTGAGATTGTAGCAAAAGGACGAGTCCAGGCAGAAGCCGGAGCACAAGAATTAATCTCATCTGCCCGAAAGGAAGCTGAGAAGAAAGCCCAGAAAACGAGGAATTCAGGACAAAAAGATCTAGACAAGATCCGCTCAGAAGGAGAAGCGAATAGAAAAACTGCCGTAGATGCAATAATCAACTCTTTCGTCGAATAATTACTTCTATACCGGTGGTCGAAAAGATGTCTGGCGAGTACACCAACAAGAAAGTTGGCCGACTGATTGCTGCCGGCTCTAGGTCAGCAATCGATGATGTCGTCAGCGTGGTCTCAAGATTGAAGGCAATACACATGAATGAGTATGAGGATGATCAGGAGGGGTTTAGCCTTGGGTCGCCGTCCTCCCGCAATGACGTCCTTGGAAGCCAGGTTTCCACATACAGGTCGATTGTCACGCAGACAGGTGCAACAGGACCTTCCGACACTGTCCCGATCGACGAGGCAAGGAAGATGGTCGATGGCGATTTTTACTCATCAGTCCAACAAGTAATGGAGTCATTTTCAAGAATCGATCAGATTGAAGATGAGATTAACTCAATTGAAGCAAGTACTGAGATCCTAAGGACCCTAGAGCCTCTTGGCATAGACCTTCATCTACTAGGGGGGTACACTTCCATTTCCTCTTTTGTCGGAACATGTTCTAGCCCCTCGGCAATCTCTGAGATGAATCTCCCAGATGATGCCTATGCAGAGGTTGTGGATGACGTCGTCGCAGTCTTTTGCGTCAAGCAGCATGAAGCAATGATGTCCTCGATCTTGGAGTCAGCAGGTTTCCAGGCAATTGAAGTCCCTGGGGGTGAGGGAAGCATACCCTCGATGATACAGGCTGCTGATAAGGAGCGGTCCGAGTTGGATGGAGAAAGACAAGAAATTCAGTCCAAGATAAATGCATGGACCGAAGAGAACGGCGCAGAATTATGTGTCGGCCTCGAACTGTTGGAGCTTGATTTCTCAGAGTCCGAGGCACCCGTCAAGATAGCAGTTACAGACCACACTTTCGTTATAGATGGCTGGATTACCGACGACAGGTCAGAGGAAGTCATAGGTGCACTCAGCCCATATTGCACATACACAGAGTATGAGGCGGTACGTCCGACCATTTTCCACCACGACGATGATGGGCACCACTCATCCGAGCCAAAACCCCCTGTAGCGTTTGGCGATCACCAAGCATCAGCCCCGATGGAACTGCTTACTGATGCAATTGGAAGATCAGATTATGGAAGGATGGACCCAACAGTCTTCATGCTTTTCTCATATCCCCTCTTTTTCGGTCTGATGCTTGGGGACATGGCTTACGGCCTCCTAACAATCTCTCTTGGATTGTTCATCAGGCGATCATTCCCCAGCGATAAAACAGATCAACTAATGAGGTATTTCGGGATGCTTCTCATCTACATTGGTTCAGCAACGGTTTTCTTCGGATATATGTATGGAGAATTCGCAGGCTTTGAGTTCCTGCCCCACATAGAAGCTAAGTATGCAACAGAAGATGTTTGTAAATACACGTGGGAGCACGGTGCTTGCTTCAAGGATGCATACGATGTCCCCGCATGGGTCTCATGGATGACCGCTCTGTACCCTGATGGCGGCAGAATTCACTACGTACTCGAGTTGCCCTACAGCCTAACCTTCGCATTCCCGTTCCATCGAGTATCATCAGACCTGATGAATTTGATCGTCATCGCAATATACATCGGAATATTCCACCTAATGGTAGGCTTCATTCTCGGCGCCATAGACGAGGTTAGAGTCGGACACGGGTGGCAGGGAGCACTCTATGGCAAGGTGTCATGGATGATTATCATGGTTGGTGGCTTCCTTTTCTGCTACGATTTCTACAGGGAAGATTCGATCAATACCCCTGGATTGGCCCTGATTTCAGTCGGTCTGATTCTGCTAGTCGTCCACTTGATGCACGAGGGAATGCCGTTTGCAATATCCCTGTTGTTGGCTCCGATAGAGGCCATCGGTTTACTTTCGTCCACCCTTTCTTACATCCGGCTGTTTGCTGTGGGTATTGTGGGTGTAAAGATCGCCTACGCTGGCAACGATATGCTCTACTCGGCAGCGATAGAAAATTTCGCAGACGGTGGACTTGGAATCTTGTTGGGGCTCCTCGCTCTTGTTGGCTGGTTCGGAGTCCAAATGTTTGCATGGGTCTTAGGGCTCGTCAGTCCGAATATCCATGCAGTTAGACTACATTTCGTTGAATGGATGAAACAATTCTATCTCGCCGATGGCGAGCCCTTCGAACCGTTCGGTTTCGAAGAAAGATACATTGAGGTTGATAACACAACATGATATTCCTGCAAAGCATGGAAAAAAGGAGGAAAAGAAAATGAAGAAAAATATGATGAAAGGAACAAGCGCTCTGATGGTTTTAACCTCGATTGCAATGATTGCCTCGGTGGTCTCCGCCCAGGAAACTACGTCCTACGAATGGGACGCTGCCAAGTTGGGGGCTGGAATAGCTCTCGGACTTTGTGGAATCGGTACTGGTATGAGCCAGAGCCAGATCGGAGCCGCAGCAGTGGGAATGGTCGCTGAAGGCGGTAACTTCGGTAGAGCTCTACTGTTCACCGTTCTGCCAGAGACAATCGTACTCTTCGGACTACTAGCGTTCTTCCTCTGAGCATCTAGCTTAGATGGATAAGAACACGCAAATGAGGATGTATTATGTCTCTTGAAGCGCTTTCAAGTCAAATTGAGGCTGAAGCCAAAGCAGAGGCTAAGGCGATTATCAAGGCCGCCGAAGATCAGGCCAAGGGAATACGCTCTGAAGCAGAGGCTGAGGCCGAGAATCATATGAAACAGGCTCTTTCTAGGGCTGAAAAAGATGCTGAGCAAATATCTGTAGAGGTAGTTGCGAGCGTCAGACAGCAGAACCAGAATGCGGGCCTAATAGCTCGAAGAGCCGTTCTCGATAATACCTATCAAGCTGCTAGAGAAGCCGTTTCAGCATCTAAAATGAAAGGTAGAAACGCATTGATCAAGACTCTAATCAAGGAAGCAAAATCTGAAGCGACCAAAGATATGGTCTTACATCCCGTCGAAGTTGATAGATCAACAATTGAGAAGGAGAAGTCCGGATTCAAGATGGGAGATTCGATAGAAGGGCTCGGAGGATTCACTCTGGAGTCTTCTGATGGATCGATATTGCTAGACTATCGATTCGATGGTAAACTAGACGCTGCTTGGAAGAAGTCTCTTTCAGAAGTGAATAAGATTCTATTTGGATAAAGGAGGGGAATTGGAATGGCGCAATCGGTTGGAAAGGCAAATTATTCAGCTTCTTCAGCCCGTGCCAAATCAAGGAAGTCCGCACTGATCGACCAAGTTAGGATGAAACAGCTGTTGCAACAGGATGTCAATGCAATTTCGGCCAGTATCGCAGATTCAGGATATAGGGCCGATTTGGATCTTTACGCATCTCGCTTGAAAGGCGCTGAGCTCGTGGAAGCCGCATTATCTCACAATTTAGATCGTGATTTGGCAGAAGTCCTCCATTTCTGCACCGGATCAGTCCGGGATCAGGTTGCAATCTACGCACTGCGCTTCGAATTCGCTAATGCCAAAACCGTGTTGAGAGCCATTCACAGCGGAGCAGATCATGAAGTACTTCGAACGGAGATACTACCCGAAGAGAATTCTAGCAATCGTAAATGGCTCGATATGGCAACTAGGTCGAAGACCCTTCCCGAGGCAATCACCCTGATGGGCTCCTCCCCCTGGGGCAAGACTCTGTCTAAATTGCCAGAGGGGTCGACACTTCAAGAAATGGAAGACGCACTTGATCGCGCGTATTATGCAGACGCTCTCAAATCCGTCTCACTACCTGGTTCGGATTTCACCTTAATGCGATATCTTAGATCGGAGATAGATCACAAGAATGTAATCAACATCCTTAGATCGATAAGACAAGGTATCGATCAAGAGAACATCATTCAGATCATGATACCCGGCGGCCGCTCGATATCGAAAGACGTACTCCGAGCAATGACTCGTGAGACTACTGGGCTAGGGGTAGTTGAGACGCTTGCAAAGAGATCCACAGGATTCGACTCAGAAGGATTGACGGAAGCAATCGAAGCATCAGAGGGCGGTTCGCTTGACCCTGTCATACAACTACTCGCAAAGAAGCGAGACGCTCTTTTGTACAGCATGTCTCACAGAAGCCCAGTATCGGTCCTTCCAGTAGTCCATTACATCGAAAGCAAGACCCATGAGGTCCAGAACCTCCGACTACTCGTCAGAGGAAAAGCGGCTGGACTCTCAAACGAGGTCATTGAGGAGCATATGAGTTGATAAAATGGAGATCGTAGTCGTAGGGTCACATGAATTCACACTTGGATTCCAACTAGCAGGCGTAACCCGCCTGTATCACCCTTCATCAGAGAAAGAGATGGCATCGACCATCAGGGATCTCTTGGAGGACTCGTCCGTCGGCATAATAGTCATGGACAATTCAGATCTCGCCCAACTTTCGGATCGTCTCCGAGAGCGGATCGCGGAAAGCATCACGCCAACCGTTTTGGGCATCGGGACTCAGGAGGATAATACCCTTCGTGAGTCAATCAAGTCGGCGCTAGGCGTCGATCTATGGAAGTAAATAACAACGGAAGTGAAGAAATGAGTAAAAATGAAGGAGTCATCTATCGAATATCTGGACCTGTCGTTACAGCGACTGGAATTGAAGCAAGAATGTACGAAGTGGT
>DAYJ01000054.1 GCA_002506875.1 Euryarchaeota archaeon UBA40
ATGGGCGGCATGGGCGGCATGGGTTTCTGAAATCCAATTAATCCACTAAAGTCACCGTTTGGAATGAATCCTAATCCCGCCGCATCCTTCATGGATGGTCAGTTAAGGCACTTGTTCGATGACTGGATTGTACCACGTCGAGGTCCTTCCACGCATTGGCGAGGGACTCATCGATAGCCGAGGCGAATCCATTCGACGTCAATTGATGACGGATCACGACATTGAGGTTACACAAGTACGTAGCACACAAGGCTATCTTGTCAAAGGTGAATTAGGCAACGAATCCCTCAATCGTGCAGCGAATGAACTCTTCTCCGATCCAGTACTTGAGTATGTGACAGTCGACGCCTCGTTCCTAGATAACGGCACCTTCGATAATGCTCCAGACATTTCAATTTTGATTGGGTTCAAACCAGGCGTTACAGATAACCGTGCTCAGGCAGCGTTGGACGGTTTCAGGACACTATTTCCTGAACGGTCAGGTGTTGAGATTTCAACAACTCTCGGCATTCATTTCTGGGGCACCCCATCTGATGTAGATGCCGTTTGGTTAGCCGGACAACTCCACAATCCACTCATTGAGCGTGCAGTTATCGCAGATCGTCGTGGTACACGCAAGGATCCATGGCCAACCCTTACCTTTCCAGAACGCCCTCCATTGGAGCCCACGAAGCCGAAAATAATCGATTTAGAAGTTCCCGATGAACACCTAATTGAGATCAGTGATACTGGATTGTTAGCTTTGAATCTCATTGAGATGAAGGCGATTCAAGCACACTATCGTAATCCTGAGGTGCATAAAATCCGGTCATCGAGAGGACTACCTCCCAACGCCCCCACTGACGTTGAGTTGGAATGCCTCGCTCAATCATGGTCCGAGCACTGTAAGCACAAGATATTCGCAGCACATATCCACCATGTGGACCATGAAACTGGAGAAGATTCTGAGATTGACTCCTTATTCAAGACACACATTATGAATCCGGCATTGGAAATGCAGGAGGAAGTCGATTGGCTTCTTTCTCTATTCCATGACAACTCTGGTGTAATCGAATGGACAGAAGATTGGAGCCTCTGCATGAAAGCAGAGACCCACAATTCCCCTTCCGCATTGGATCCATATGGTGGTGCAATGACTGGAATTGTAGGGGTAAATCGCGACATTCTTGGCACAGGACTTGGGGCCCGACCGATTGCAAATACCGACGTATTCTGTTTCGGCCCTCCTGATTTCAAGGACAATCTTCCAGATGGTTTGTTCCATCCATCTCGTGTTATGCGTGGTGTACATGCTGGAGTACGTGCTGGTGGCAATGAGAGCGGTATTCCTACAGTTAACGGCGCAATCGTATTTGATGACAGATACATCGGTAAGCCATTGGTTTACTGTGGAACAGTCGGCATCCTCCCTCGCCTCTTACCTGATGGACGTGAAAGCCACATCAAGACACCAACTCCTGGGGATCTAATCTACATGGTCGGAGGCCGGGTTGGAAGCGATGGAATCCATGGTGCAACCTTTTCTAGCCTCGAATTAACTGACGAAAGTCCGAGTAGTGCTGTGCAGATTGGCGACCCTATTACTCAGAAAAAGATGCTAGACATGCTTCTTGAAGCCCGGGATGCAGGGCAGATCCAAGTAATTACAGATAATGGAGCAGGCGGCCTGTCCTCAAGTGTTGGTGAGATGGCGGAACTCACAAAGGGAGCCGATCTTGATCTTGCAGCCGTTCCCCTCAAGCAAGCTGGATTGAGTTCGTGGGAGATTTTAGTTTCAGAATCTCAGGAACGGATGACAGTAGGAGTTCGTGAAGAAGACGCAGCGGCCTTCGAAGCACTTGCAGCACTTCATGAGGTAGAAGCAACAATTGTTGGAACGTTTACCGATTCTGGCACATTCCTCGTTCGACATGGTGATGCTGTAGTTGCGGATTTACCAATTTCCTTCCTTCACGATGGTTGCCCCCAACTTCAACTTGAATCAGAGTGGAGAACACCCGAACACAAACCGATCCAATTCCCCGAACAACCTACTCCGAAAGGCATGGGGCAGATCCTTTGTGATCTTCTCTCTCGTCCGAATATCGCTACAAAAGAGTGGTGGGTTCGCTCATATGACCACGAAGTCATCGCCCAATCTGTCATCAAACCATTTGGGGGGGTGAATCATGATGCACCAGGAGATGCTGCAGTCATTGCTCCTCTTCACGGAGATACTCGTGGCGCTGTAATTTCTTGTGGTATTGTCCCTCGTTATTCAGATTTAGATGCTTATTCAATGGCTGCAGCAAGCATCGATGAAGCAGTTCGTAATGCTGTTTGTGTAGGGGTAAATCTCGATCGTATGGCAGGTCTTGACAACTTTTGTTGGCCGGATCCGGTTGAAAGTGAAAAGACACCAGATGGCCGTTACAAACTAGCACAATTGGTTCGAGCAAACCGTGCATTAGATGATGTCTGTCGCGCATACGGGCTACCCTGTATCTCGGGCAAGGACTCAATGAAGAATGACGCAACTCTCGAGGGCCGTAAGATCAGTGTTCCACCTACATTGTTATTCAGCCTCATTGGCGACCAACCAGATGTCCGAACTGCCACCTCTTCAGATTTCAAAAAATCAGGAGATTCAATCTACATTGTAGGCGAGACACGTCAGGAACTTGGAGCAAGTGAATTTTCTTTCATGCTCAGAGACCAGACTGGTGGTGAGAGCGGCATAGGTGGACGCGTTCCTTCAATCGAACCGGAGCGTAACCTTGGGGCCTATCGGGCCTTGACAGCAGCGATGAGAAACGGTCTTGTGGCGAGTGCACACGATTGTTCGGATGGTGGTTTAGCATCAGCTTTGGCTGAATCTTGCTTTGGTGTAGATGCTGGCGCGTCAGTCGATATCGGAGCACTTCGGGGACATGACGATGAATTAGATGCATGGGGCGCCTTGTTCGGCGAGAGTCTCGGCCGAATCCTTGTCAGTGTAAAGCCAGAAGATATGACTTCTTTTGAGAGTGCAATGCAGGAAACCGCTTGCACGCATATTGGAATTGTGGGTGAATCGGATGATCTTGTCATCAAAGATGCAGGCAACCCAATCCTTGAATTTTCAATCTCTGAACTTCGATCGGCATGGAAAAACACACTGAATGGGAGTGGTTCTGAATGACGGTAAAAGTTGCAGTTCTCACGGGTTTTGGCATCAATTGCGATCGAGAGACTGCAGCAGTGTTCGAAATGGTGGGTGCAACCGCGGAACGTGTCCACGTCAACCACTTCGTAGAAGGTGAACGTAATCTATCTGAGTTCCACATTATGGCAGTTCCAGGGGGATTTTCATTTGGGGATCATCTTGGTAGTGGCAGGCTTCTAGGCAACCGTCTTCGATTTGGGATGCGTGAACAAGTTCGATCCTTTGTTCATTCTGGCGGGCTTGTCATCGGGATTTGCAATGGTTTTCAGGTTCTAGTGAAGATGGGGCTTTTACCTGGAGATGATGATGTGAGTTTGACGCAGACGGCCTCCCTTGCTCTCAATGATTCAGGACATTATGAGAATCGATGGGTGACGCTTGAATTCAATTCAGAATCGTCCTGCGTCTGGACGAAGGACCTTGAACGCATTCGTGTACCCGTTCGTCATGGTGAAGGCAAGTTCGTAGCTGCAAATGTGGAATTAATGGACCATTGGGATCACTCAGGTCAGGTTGTGGTACGTTATGTTGATCCCGACTCTACATATCCTTCTTCATCTGACGAACTTCTTCCATATCCAATATCTCCGAATGCAAGCATGAGAAACATTGCAGGTGTATGCGATCCAACAGGCCGCGTCTTTGGATTGATGCCTCACCCAGAAGCTAATCATTCAACTTGGTTGGGGGCGACTTGGACTCGAGAACTTACAGCATCCGAACATGGTGAAGGGGAAGGACTTGCAATCTTCCGTAATGCTGTTGATTATGTAGAAAAAA
>DAYJ01000040.1 GCA_002506875.1 Euryarchaeota archaeon UBA40
TAGAGGACTTCGGAAGCAACCTTGAGGACCGTCTTGGAGACATCACAGAAGACATCGCTTACACGGATGCTCAGTTCATGATGTGGTGGAGTCCATCACATCACACCGTAGTTGGTGCTAGCCTAGTTGTCGCGGATAACATGGATACATGGTACACACTTGTCGGACCTCAAGTATCGGAAGTTTACAGCGATGAGGTATCAGTCAATACAGGCGCCCCACCAGTAAGTATTGGATTGAATTACCTCATTGGTGATGCTGCATCTTCTGCAGCTACCGATATGGCAGACGCACAAACTGTTGAGGAAATCGCAGACACTGCTGCACACGCTGAGGATATGGGCGAGTTCGCTCAAGTTCTCGAAGACGCAGGTGTCGACCCAGCCTCAATCGGTATTGATCCTGTAGAACCTACTGAGCCAACTACGGCTGAGGAAATGATCGATGAAGGAATCTTCGGACTCCCTTCGATTTCCGGTCTTGCTACCATAGCGGTCCTTGCGCTTGCCGGCATCGTTGTCGCACAGCGTAACCGAGATGAAGAATGAAGAAGCCCGACACACACATGAGTGACGGCGTCAGGGGCCAAATCGGTTCCTTTCGCCGCCACCCAGTGTTGGCTTGGCTCCGTACTGTCCTAGTTTGCTTAGTTGCACTCAATGCGTCAGCATCCATTTGGTTGATTGTCGAATTTGATGGACAGTACACCGAAGGTGTGCCAGCTCCAGCGAGAATCCATGCATTGGCAGGTATCGACGATGAGAACACACTGATTGACATCAGTATCGAGAACAGTAGTCGATTCTTCGTCTACCAACTAATCCGTGATGATGTGGAACCGGAAAATGGAAGTGAGAATCCAGATGATGAAACAACGAATGAGATGCCTGTAGATGACGAGGAAACAGATGACGAATCTGTAAGTCAGTTAGATCGGGCAAGGAATTGGATTAAACTCTCGATTGGACTGCTTATTCTCATCGAATTAATGGTAGCCTTTGTTGGAATTAATCCATGGTTCAGGACCATCGGTTTCCTCGCCGTATTAGTGGCGTTCATCATCGTTCTACCACTCTCATTCATCGGAGATAACCCGAACTTTGCGAGCCCAGGGGAGAGCCCAAACTCAGAGGTTGAGGAAGACGATGATGAGAGGGGTGACTTCGTTCATGAGGAGGTTGGTTTCGACCTCGGACTACGTCTCGGAGGTTTCGAAGTGAGTATGTTCTACTCTGGATATGATTTGGGACTCGTAGACGAAGAGAACCGATCAGAAGTGCGCGAGAATCCGCCTGAAGAAGGTACACGAGACGCAGCATCCTTCGTCAAACTCGATTCATCCCTATCTATCCGATATGGGCCGGCAGTAGTGCTTCTGGCAATCTTACCCATACTCTGGATAATATCGCCGTCCAGTCGTCCATTCCAACTCCAAAATGATGAATCTGAATAATTCTATTTTTCATCAAATTTGTTTGTTATGAATCACGCTGTGCTGGGAAGCACCCATATACACCCGATGACGCGCGAGAGGGTGAAGACGTATGGCTGACGATGCTGCAGACCTTGTGAATCAGTTCAATCAGTTCATGGATTTCCTCTCAAATCCAAATGGTGGAACCGACGTAATTTTGGTGAAAATTGTCCTATCTATCCTAAGCATCCTACTCGCGCTCTATGTAATGAGGCGCTTCATTCTACAACGTTGGGAAGGTATCGTTGCTGCAACCGATGCATCTTGGGATGATCGTATATTCAATCCACTCAGAATCAGAATCTATGCATTCATGGTCATCGGTGGGCTAAATATCAGCGTCATCTGGATCAATACGCAAAGCCCAGACCTTACAGAAACTACTGCACCTCTTTTCAATTCATCATTCATTATCCTCGCATCTACACTCGCAAGCATTGCTGTCAAATTCATTCTCCCTGAGATACTCAATCGGTTCCAAAGGCAATCCGCAGTCACCGTATCTGGTGGAAACCCACTCCTTGTCTTCCTCCTTCGTGCTCTCATCTGGTTTGGAGGACTCTATCTTGCCCTTTCGGAGCTAGGCATAGATCTCCTCGGTGTGATGGCAGGTTTGGCTGTATTCTCCTTAATTATCGGTCTCGCAATCCAACAGACATTGGGCAATATTGTCAATTCGTTCATGCTAGCATTAGACCGGCCCTTTGAGGTTGGAGACCGAATTGAAGTCGATGGAGTCATGGGTACAGTAGTATCAATTGGTATTTTGTCAACAAAGTTACTCACCCTCAAAGAAGAACTCGTCGTCATCCCAAACAACAGCCTCATTGATTCTACAGTAATCAATTACGCTCGTGGAGGTGGCGATGGTGTTGCACGACGTATTTCAGTACAGATGGACTTCGGTGTAGCCTATGACGAAGATTCTGCACATGTGAAGCAGGTTATGCTCCGCGTTGCTCGCTCCTGCCAATATGTTCTATCAGAGCCACGGCCCCGAGTGATGATGACTGAACTTGGCGACTACGCCAAGATGTATCGGCTATTCATCTGGATTGGTGACTATAATGACGAGATTATATCACGTGATTATCTCATTGAGCGTATGGATCGCGCGTTTGAGCGTGAAGGCATAGTAATTCCATTCCCAACGGCAATTGAACTCGACAAAACCCCTATGGATTCCGACCCAGAGGTCGCTGCTAAGAAGGCTCAGGACAAGGATAAGAGACGCCGCCGAGCCGTAGCTGCCTATCGTCTTGAAGAGGCACGCATGCGCAAGGAACACTCCGAGATTACAGCAGAACTCGAAACTCTCTATGAGCAGGTCAAGACAGGTAAGATCACTGGCAAGGCCCTTGCAGACATGCAAGATCGTATTCGAGAACTTGAACAATCCTTGGCTCTTGACTTAGAGTTGGACGACTGATTCAATCACTCGGACTCAGCAATATTTTGTGTTATTTCGGTCTCACCTGGCCTCATTGAAAGAAGCACAGGCAACAAAATGAGGCTAGAAATCAAAGCAAGAGTGATCGCGACAAGGAATACTTGACCGAACAGACGCAACGGGACCAGCGCTGAAAGATTGAGTACTGCGAAACCGCCTGCTGTCGTGATTGCAGCTCCTGCCATGGCACGTCCCGTTGTAACCGTAGTTCGAGCCACCCATTCCTCAGGCGACCCACTCGGATTCGCTTCACGTTCCTCCTCGTAACGATGTGCGTAATGGACTGCATAGTCCACACCGAGTCCAAGGGTCAAAGCACCAATTGTCACAGTCTGTGCATTCAATTCGTATCCTAGAAAACCCATCAGACCGTAGACCCAAATGACGACTGCTCCCAATGGGATCCACATCAACACACCCGTGATTGAGCCACGTTTCAAATCCCTCTTCTCCGCCGTTTGTAATCCAATAAGCATCAGAAGAATCACACCTGCTACGACAACTGTCGAAATTACTGCTGCAGATGCTACGCCATCTGTGACCTGAGCAAGCACTAGGGGACGACCAGCAACACCAATTTCACCATCTACACTGGCATCATTCAGGTTCTCAAGAAGTGATGCTTCGAAAGCCACCGTGTCACTCCAATCTAGTGTAGCAGTAGAGAACTGGATGACCGTCTCATCTCCCGAATCAGGCATGTAACGTGATGTGAGTTCTCGTCCGGTTTCATTGGTAAGGATCCATGTAGATAGATTCGTCCAATGAGATTCCACACTAGGTTCAGATTGGATTGAAGAGAGAAGAAGAGCAATAGATGGATCGTTTGTAGCGGCTGATTCAAGCGTGGAACGGATTGAAGAAACATCTGCTGCATTAGGAGTAGAATTTACTGTGGATTCCAATATAGAAATTGAAGACCAACCCTCAGCAGAAAAGAGATTGATAGATGGATCATAACGCACGTAAATCGGCGCGGGTGCTGCATCGTATCTATCGGTTAGAACGAGGAAATCCTCCACAACTGGGATGCTGTCGTCTAACTGATCACGAGTATCAAAACCGACCTCCAAAGTGGTGACAGCATAACCCATAGGAATGGATAGTGCCAATGCTACAAGTAGCACAGCAGTTGGCCTCTTAGTGAGTGATCCAAACCAGTAGCCTATCCGTCCAGGTTCCACATTGGCTGCCTTTCTAAGATTCAACTTTGCAGGCGGTACTAGCCGAAGCAGTGCCGGGAGCAGTGTAATCGATAGGAAGTAGATCATAAACAAGCCAATCGCGATGACGGTTCCGAAATCAACGAGGAACTTCTGATCTGAGAATCTGAAGGAGAGGAAACCCACCATATCGGTAAAAATTGCAATGAGTAAAGCACCGGAAGTGAGAATCGCGCCACTTCGAATGGCTTGAACACGTATCTCCTTCGGGAAGTCGCGAAGTGTCTCACGTTCCTGTGGATTTCTCTCTTCCTCCTCGCGGAGAACCTCGCGGTAACGAGCTACGACGTGAATCCCGTAATCTACACCGATTGCGATTAGAAGAATCGGGATGGATTGCATCGCTGCATTGAATGTAATTTTCAGAATTCCACTGATCCCATATGTCCCTAAAATCCCAAGAATCGTTGTAATGAGAACCAAAGCAGTATCTCGACCAGTTCGGAACTGGGTCAGTAGAATCAATGAGAGGAGTATCACAGACATACCCAGTAGTTGCCCAATCTGTGCCCCAATTGCAGAATTCTGATCTAATTCAAAGTGGGCAAAAGAAATTCCTGAAATTTCTGCGTCGTCTCCTGCAATAACCTGACCACGAGATGCTAAATCGATGGTCCAATTCTGGATTTCTTTGTCGATGATTGCACCTGCAGCAAGGGGCTCATCCAAATGATACGTGGATTCCCAACCTACGGCTTCACCCCATCCTCCCGGCTCATTATCGATAAACATCGAAATGGTTACTACATCTATTCTAGACCAACGATCATCCTCTGGAATCAAGACAAATTCATCGCCATTTGCTTCCTTGCTAGGCATTGAAGAGAGAATTATTTCCTTGTAAGGAATTGAATTTTGCATTGCAATATGAAACATGGAAATATTCCAAGTTGTATTCTCAATATCTGAAATCTGCTGCTGGATTGAGGTATTGTCCCATTGATCAACTTGAACCGCTATATTTCTCAAATTTCCTGCTTGAGGTGAGAATTTCCCCAATGACGGTAATCGATTCAATCCATCATCCATACGTTGTAGCCAACCCGGTTTAGGAGACCATTCTCTAAGCGCGTCTGGTTCAATGCTTACAGGATCCATTGGAGTTTGTTCTAATGTTGCTTGTAATATGGCAAGGTTTCCGGAGAATGTAGAGGTGTTAGAAGCAAATGCATCAAACATAGCATCATCAATTGCATCTAGCCAAGTTACATTTTCTGGATCAACCATCATTGACCAACCGTACGCAGCAGAAGCAGGTCCGATAACTGAACCAAGGCCGGTATCCAATCTATGTTCAGATGAATTGCTATGTTCAAGCATCTCGGCTTCAAGTTCAGCAAGCATCATCCAAGTGGAGTCATTCTCCAGAGCACCGGGATCAAATTCAATCATGAGGCGCACGATATCAATCGAGGAGGTATAGGTCTCTTCGATAGTGTATAGGAGATTAACATCTTCGTTTGATTCCCGAGCAGGGAAGAAAGCATCTTCTGAGTTATCAAACTCGATACCAACTCCAAGAGATTCTGGAAGGGGTCCTGCAACAAACATCGAGAGACCCAAAATAAGAGCGAGGAATGCTGCAACCGCCGTCTTCGGCTGATCAATACTCCAATGAGTCAGAGAATCGAAAGGGTTCTTCACAATCAACTACCAAACAAACAACCGTCTGCATCAGCATATCAAGGAATGGCTGGTATAGTGGCCATTATCACATATCTGAGAGTAGATACTAGATCAGGAAGATACTACCATTGGCCGGGAAGAGCCACAAGATGGACATTCTTCTTCGGTGGATTCTCCGTAAATGTAACCGCATGCAGGACATGCAGGAGCGAGAAGCATCTCGACATTTCCTTCAACGGCAATCCGCTCAGAGAGCACACGTTCCATCGATATACCATCACGACTGAGATCGTTGATATCGAAGCGTCCAGGGCCACCCAGAGTAGCAAGAACATCCGGTGGAAGGGACATTGTTCCAGTGTCGTCAATCAAGAGTTCACGAGTAGATGCAAGATCACCATCATCGACATCGTTCCCATGCTGAGCTATGAAGCGCCCATCACGGAGTTCAAGCGCGCGGTTCGCAAAGGTGGATATTTCCTTGCTATGAGTTACGATTAGGAAAGCAACACCACGCTCTTCGTTGAGCTGGCGAAACAAGTCGATGATGCGCCGTCCGGAAATTGGATCGAGAGCACCGGTCGGTTCGTCTGCAAGGATAATCTTCGGATCAGTAATTAGTGCACGACCAATGGCGACACGCTGTGCTTCTCCACCAGAAAGAGTCGCAGGAAGGGATCGCGCACGATCCTCTATGCCAAGCGATTCCAACATCTCCATCGCTCGCCTTCGAGCCTCGCGAGCACGGACACCAGCATGACGGAGTGGTTGGGCCACATTGTCAAGCGCGTTGAGATCGGGGAGTAGATTCCCTTCTTGGAATATGAAAGAAACAGTATCTTGTCGCAATCTAACAAGTTCTTGACCTGTGATTCTAGTCATGTTCCGGCCATTGAGGAAAACGGAACCTGCACTTGGCTTCATCAAGCCGCCGAATGCCTTGAGAAGAGTCGACTTACCACTACCAGAAGGACCCACTACAGCTACAACCTCTCCTTCACCGATTGATACTGAAAGGCCACGCAATGCAACAACATTGCCATCTTCTTGGTTTGACCCATAGATGTGGTACAGATTGTGCGCTTCCAGTACAGGAACTTGGGGCTCAACATGGACCTCATCCGTGAGGATAATCTCGGCTTGTTCCTCCATATGCTCACGCTCCTTTACCATGCCCTCACTCCCCCTTTAGGACCACGGCAAGGTCCGAACGTAACGCTCTGAAAGTTGTTGTAGTCAGTGCGACAAGAACCGCAGATAGAACAGCAACACTGACTATCGCAAGATCAAACCATGGCCATACGAGTTCTCGGTCAATCACAGTAGATGCACCGCCGAATATCTGGAATATGAAACCAAAGATCGAAAAGAATCCGTTAAAGGATTGCGCGACACCGGCACCGAGTACAAGACCAAGCGCCATACTAGAGATGACTATCGCAAGGATTTCGAATAAGACAAGACGCATGACCTGATTCGGACTAGCACCAATCGCCTGAAGGATTGCCATCTCACGCTTACGTTGAGAGAGTACGAGAGAAAGGAATACGAATGCTGAAGCAACAGAACCTAGAGCCGCCACGACGAACTGAAGGCTAAGTAGGCCTGGCGTTCCGAATATGAGACCACCATTACGTTCAACTAATTCACGATTTGAGGAAAGATCAGAGACACCAGTTACGGAATCGTTAGCCTCAATCGAAAAACGCAAAGAGGTCAAATCATCTTCATTGATATCTGCAAGTAACATGGAACCTTTACCAATCCAGACATACCATTCAGTTGCATTGATTGTAGCATTAGATTCCAATCCTGAAAGTGCCCGATAAGCCGATTCTCCGATGATGATGGTACCTTCCGCATCCGCCGATGATTGACCTGGAAGATACTGATGCTGACCAAGATACTTCAGTTCAGTGGTATATTCTGACTGCTCTATGGATATCTCGATATCAGCCTGAAGTATTTCCATTACCTGAGACGGTGGCATTGGCGACAATCCAGTGACACATCCCGTTACGTTTGCAAAGGTTCCATCAGGACATATTGCATCGGTGATGTCAACCCCAGAGAGATCTGCCATACCAAACATCCCAGTCATGTCGGCTCCACTCAAGTTGGCACCTTCAAGCGGATTGCCAAATCCGAAATCGGGTGTGATAAGAATGGAATCCGTCAAATCAGCTCCACTCAAGTTAGCGCCTACCAGTGATGTGTAGAAGAATACCGACTTTCGAAGATTTGAGTCACTGAGATCAGTTCCTATGAGAATTGAGGAAGTAAAATTTGTTCGCTGGAATTCTCTATCAGACATATCTTGTCCACTAAGATCCAAATGACTCAGATTAGATTTCCAGTTGTATTCTGCGAAAATTGGGGCTAGTGCTTCAACCGATGTAAATTCCTCAAGATCGGGTGTGGAGATATTCAGTCGCTGACTATTCGAAATGAATCTAACAACCTCTACCTCTCCGGAATCATCGTCGAATTTTGGTTCAAATCCATCATCTCCGCCATCGCCTGCACCCGGAAGACGTAGACTAAATGCAATCTCTGCTCCTGCAGTAAAACCCCCCTCAGACCAACCAGTAACAACCTGACTGATATCATCACCCGGAATGGACTGTTGAGTCCAAAGGAGAACATCCTCATGGCCATCTAGAACTACCCATGCTTCCGAAGAAATTGAACCGTCAACTGTCGTTACAGTCAAGCTATTCACGGCAGTAGATCGTATGGGATCAACATCAATCCCAAGATTGTTGATATTACTTTCAAAAATTGCATTGACCTGTGTCTGGTTCTTGGGTTCGTCAAACTGTACACTCATCACAGAACCCGTCTGAGATTCTGCAGTTCGATCATCCACAAGAGTCCCCGTCGCACCTTGAACAGCAGCAAGCGTAACGATGGATAGAGTTAGTACCATAATGGTCGCTAGACGACCGATTGACTCACTTGAACCACCGCCCTTCAATCCGCGACGGATATCCTTCAGAAGCGGCGTCCATCCGAACAAGATCGAAAAGAAGCGTGGCCCAAATGCAGCAATTCGCCCAAGGATGAGTGCCCCGCCTATCCAAAGGAGGAAAGGTCCGAAGAGTCCCAGTAATCCGTCGATAAAGAAGTTCTCAATTAGACCGCGGTCACCGGTTGTGTCCTCAATCCTTGACTCGACAACGGCTAGGATACCGATACTGAACATCAAGATCTGTAAACCTGTACGCTGCTTCTTCTTGGTTGGAACTTTACGAACACCCTCATCGATTTCAAGTTCAAGGAATTCTTTCGTACGTCCACGTCCAAACAATAGAGCCGCGCCAATAGTTGCAAAAGCAGTTACCATGAGGGATATTGTTCCAAGTTGGACATTGATTGGGAACTCCAATGGCTCAAACGACATGAAGCCAACTGCAGAAAGGACGAGCCCTACAGTCTGGATCGCAAGGATGTATCCAAGTAACCAAGCAACAAAACTCATCGCGAAGACCTCGCGCAGTACCATACTCTGAAGTTGAGATGCTGAACCTCCAATGGTCCTATGGATGGCGATTTCACGTCGCCTCTGCTCTAACGATAGGATTAGTCCATAGACGAGGATAGCAACAGACAAAATGATGATGGGAATCATAAGGATGTAATCGAAGGTCTGAATCAATCCTAGGAAGATTTCAATGAAGAGAATCGAACCTGAGATTGTGTCGAACCAGAAAAGCTCGATTCCAGCGCCGTAAGATTTCTGGTTATTTCCCGGACCATCCTCATACATCACCGACTGGCGTAGAATACTAATCCAATCCTCGGCATCTGCTGTCGAAGACGTGGGTACTAGCGAACGGTCAACTGCAACCCCAAGATAGCCGTGATCAGAATCCATGAGAGTGGTCACAGTCCCATTATCTAGCATGGACCAAGCCATGAAGATCGGATTGAATCCGAAGGTAGGATTAGCAAATGCCCAATCTTCGTAAATTCCACTCACATTGAGATTTTCCACGACAATATATAGTCGACAGTGCTCAACTCCACCACGAGTTCGTTCAACATATCCTTCGCAATCACGATCATCGATAGATTCCGCACCGGCTACGGTCTCAATGACATAGGAAAACTGTAGGGAATCAATCGTATCGTTTACTTGAACACCGAGGGGGCCTGCTAGACTAGCAGGGAGTATGACACTGCGGTTGTCAATCATATCCTGATGGCTCGGCCATGGTATATCATTCAACATCTGAGCATCATGGCGATCGGCTAGAGCCCCGTCGAAAGCCCCTGGGCCAAGAAGACGTACCATTCGCTTGGTGAAGAGTGGAGGGCCATTTGCGTCCGCTTCCGGGAAGTCGAAGGTCTCGTTTTCTAGTACCGGATTTTCTGATGTAACTGATTCCATAGCGAGATAACCTGCAGTAAACGCCTCGATATTGTTGAAATTCCCTTCAGTACGAATCGCCTGTCTCCCAAATACGAAACTACAGTCAGCGATTTCCGATCTCAGGGAGAGTTCCTCGCATACCTCAACCATCAGAGCGCTATCGTTAGTGAAAGTAGAGTTCTCAGATGAAACTCCAGGTACTGGGGGGGATGCCTGTTGTTCCACTTTCGCATCGAATACATCGCCCTCAAGTGTTGTTTGGAGGAAGGTTTGGGAAAGACCGTTTCCGTACGCTAGAACTGTGGTAATAACAAGTGAGGCGAGGAATACGCCTGCTACGATGGCGAGGCCGCGCTCACGGCCACGCCAAGCAGATTCGACGGAGGTTCGTACGTTTGAAGGTAAATCCGCGATGAAATCGGTGATTCGCTGGGTACGTGTCTTGGAGACCATGTTCACTCCTCCTCCAAATCATCGGCAACATCGTCGCCCCAAGCAGAGCGGATATCAGAGGCAGCAGTCTTACCTTCACGGAGCAGCAACATCCGGTCCGCCTTAGATGCAAGATTCGGGTCATGTGTAACCATAAGAATGGATATTGGATCCTCGGAATCGTGACATAAATCGTGGAAAAGTTGCAAAATCTCCTCGCCTGATCGGGAGTCGAGGTTCCCGGTAGGTTCGTCGGCAAGCAAGAGGGGACGACGGCCGGCAACTGCGCGAGCGATAGCGACTCGTTGGCGTTGTCCACCAGAAAGCTGGTCCGGGATATGATCCACCCTATCGCCTAAACCAACACGTTCCAGTGCTTTCAACGCACGATTGTTAGCCTCAGTATCACTCAGACCCGAGAGACCGAGAGCAAGGGCAACATTGTCAAGGGCGGTAAGATGGTCCACAAGATGGAAATCCTGGAATATCCAACCAACTCCATGACGTCGGATTTTGACGTTACCCGACGGCTGACGTGTTCCATAGGTGAACTCATTCAGTTCCACACTCCCTGAGTCGCCAGCCAGAAGTCCGCCGATGATGTTCAACAATGTTGACTTCCCACATCCAGAAGGACCCATCAAGGCGACGAGTTCTCCTTGCTTGATCTCAAGGTCAATGCCCTTGAGTACCTCAATTCGACGCCTTCCAAAGCCGAACCCCTTCCGGAGGTCGTTGACTTTCAACATACAACAGATTCCTCCAATAAAACGACCCGTAGGGTCGAGTAAGTATTCAGAAACCGCAGTTTGACTGGATATAATCGTATGTTCTATGACAATCAGATTATCTGGTCATAAACAGAAGCCTGAATTATACCAATTTCAGATGGAGACCTCTTCTCAGCACTACGAATCATCTCTTCATCAATCGGCCGTATCGGCACATTTCTATTAGTCCACACTCTATGCATATCCTCGATAGCCGTGCACCAAATATCGCGATTGAAAGCTGGAAGGATACTTCGCTCTGGAGGGTGTTCATTCTGTGCACCCAAATCGTTCACAAGGACAGGGCAACCGGAGGCCATAGCTTCGACAACAGGGAGCCCAAAGCCTTCTGCAGCCGACGGAAATAGGAGGGCCTCGACGTTCTGCTCCAAAGCGATGAGGTCCTCTTCCTCGACCCGCCCATGCCACCGCATACGAACTCCCAGATCGGTTGCCTTCTTCTTCAATCGCTGCTCAGCGAGCGAAGATGACTCCGCTCCAACCTTGTGTAACAGGACATCGCGACGAACAGAGACATCTAGAGCACCGATAATCTCCAATGCGAAGTCAAGAGCCTTGCGTCGATCTTCGCTTCCGACCACGAGAAGATGCATAGAATCCGACTCGAGGTTAGGGGAAGGACGGCGGCCAGAGCGAGGATCACGTGAACTAAGGTTGACGCTGTTAGGGACAACAAAGGTGCGAAGTTCTGGAAGGAATCGCTTAACGTGAGCAGCCGTGGCCTCGCTGATACACAAAGCGGCATCTGCTCTTCGAAGCCCTGCAATCAATCGACGGATGTCCATCCT
>DAYJ01000102.1:0-4247 GCA_002506875.1 Euryarchaeota archaeon UBA40
GGCCGCACTGGTGACGCATCGACACTTCTCATGGTCGAGAAGATTGAATCCATGGTTAATGCACAGGTTGAAGCTATTCGCAACATGAAGATCGATAAGGTCACAGTATGGGATGGCGGCGGAAATAATGGCGATGGAAGCGCTACCTCAAACTTCGTGAGTAGCCTAGTAAAGTCGCTACCTCCGATTCACGACGTGGCGAAGATGGCAGGCGTTGATCTCCCAGCCTATCTTGGCACTGTGTCTGATCCAGCAGAAGATTCCGAGTGATTGCTCTCTCGCTTTTCTGTGGTTGAACAGTCACCCTCATGAATCGTCGTCGATTCGTCGTGTCATGAATCGTGATGTTGTAATCGTCGGTGGCGCTCGCACCCCCTTCTGTGAGTGGCAGGGAGGAAAGCGTGGAGACGGGGCACCGGGTGGCCTACTGAAGGATGTCAGCTCCGAAGAACTTGGTGCGATTGCAATCCGTGGCGCTCTTGAGAAGACAGGAACTTCGCCTGATGCTGTAGACCATGTTGTGATGGGCTATGCTCTCCAGACATCTGATCAAGCAATCTTCGGGAGCCGACACGCAGGGTTACGAGCAGGTATCCCCCAGGAAGTTCCAATGCTTACTCTATCTCGTATCTGTGGTAGCGGTGCACAGGCTGTGGTGACTGGCGCTCAGATGATTATGCTCGGTGAAGCTGAGACTATTGTTGCAGGAGGTATGGAAAATCTCTCTCAAGCGCCGCATGTTCTCCGGGGTATGAGGGATACGTACCGCTTAGGGAGGCCCCCTCAGGAGGGCGATGTTATTCCTAAGGCGATGGAGGATTATCTCTTTACTAATCTGCTTGATAGTATGTGTAATTCGTTCATGGCGCAAACCTCGGATGAGATTTGTTCTCGCAAGGGAGTCAAGCGTGAGGATGCGGATGCGTTCGCAGTTATGAGTCACAGTCGCACGGCAGCAAGTATTGATTCTGGACTCTTCGACGAGGAGATTGTATCTGTAGAAACACCAGATGGTGTCGTGGGCCCGAAGGATGAGGACCATGTTGTTCGTGGTACTTCCGAAGAATCGCTTGCAGGTCTGCGTGCCGCGTTCGGCCCAGATTCCCTTGTAACCGCAGGTAATGCCTCTGGAGTTGTTGACGGTGCTGCTGCTCTCGTGATTAAGTCAGCCGAGAAGGCCGAGGAGGATGGAGATGCACCTCTTGCACGAATCGTTTCCTGGGGCATCGTTGGGCTTGATCCTGCTATCATGGCTTATGGTCCTGTACCTTCTAGCAGAAAGGCATTGGAGAAAGCCGGCCTGACTGTAGACGATATCGATCGTTGGGAAATTAATGAGGCATTCTCTGGGCAGGCTGTTGCTTGTGTCCGCGATCTGGGCCTCGACTTTGAGAGGGTCAATGTCAACGGTGGAGCTGTTGGCCTTGGGCATCCTCTCGCTGCTACCGGGACACGCCTTCTGTTGACTCTAGCACTCGAGTTACGCCGAAGTGGCGGTCGTTATGGTGTTGCAACCGCTTGTATCGGTGGCGGTCAAGGAATCGCTGTAGTCATTGAGGCCATGTAGGTGGTCTAGGTTGGACCACCTCGTCCTCGTGCTGGTTCTTGTCTTTCTTACTGGTTTCTTGTTTGCTCCCCTTGGCTTAGGAGGGGGTTTGCTTTTCGTTCCGATTCTGCATTATGTCGCAGGTCTACCACTGGACGCTTCTGTTCTCATTATTTCCCTTGTACTCACCGGTTGCGTCTCCTACGGTTCCGGCTTTGTACATCGTAAGGAAGGCCTGATGGCCGATGAAATCATTCGAAATACGGCACCGTTTGCATTTCTTGGAGCAATTATTGGCGCCTTTATCGTAAACGCGATGGGTGATTCGCTAGATCCAGTGTTCAAATCCCTCGCGATGTTTGTACTCATTTGGGCTTTGGTCAAAACAGTACGACGTATCCGTCATGGACGTTCTGAAAAGGATGGTGGTGAGGTTGAATCGCTTCCATTACGCGCAGGTGTTGGTTTCGGTGGGATGGTTAGTTCAGTCCTTGCAATTGGAGCAGGGGCGGTCTACATCCCAGTATTGAATCAATTTGGCGGACTAGGCTCACGGCGAGCGATTGGCACTAGCCTTGGATTGATGATGGTGGTTGTCCCGATCGCGGTTTTAGTCCACGGTTTACTATACTCTGACCCTTGGCCTCAGGTCGATGCGTTGGCCTTTCTTGTGTTTGGCGTTATCGCAGGGTCAGTCATTGGAGCCAGAGTCGGTTTACGTATCTCGGATCCGACTATTCTCCGTATCTTCGCGGCTCTTCTTCTGATTATTCTCTCTCGTTATGCATGGGACCTTGCTAATCAGATGCTGTTCTAATCAGAGTACGGATCCAAGGATTAGTGGGCCCGCGACCCAAGCGCCGATTGAGGATCCAATGTTGCCCATAACGGTCACGAGTAAGACGCGGCCAGCGCGATTTGTGAAGAGTAGGCGTAGGCTGTCTAAGAGTAGGAACTCTTGGAGATCTTTGTTCCTTGGTGCACTAAATTTCAGTTGAGCCGCTCCAGCAAACCATCCTGCTGCCAATGTTGGATTTAGTGATGTGATGGGTGATGCTATTGCAGCAGTCAGAATTGAGATGGGATGGCCTCCTACAACCAGGACGCATAAAGCGGCACAGGCAGCATTGATTCCTAACCATAGAAGTGTACTATCGAGTAGCCCTTGTGTATCGCCCTTTGCCAGAAGGAAGGCCACAACGCCGATCATTAAGGCGGGCAGTGCGTATGGGATTACCTTGCGGATTAGCCCTGGAGGTGGAGTTGAATCAATTTCTTTGAGATGTTCTTGTGGAGTAGGGTCTCCTCTTAGGACATCTTCTACTCCAGATAGATGTCCTGCACCGATAACTGCCAGCACTCGTCCTTTAGTTGACTCTTGGCGAATTCTTTCACCAAGGTAGCGGTCCCTCTCGTCGATTAGGACCTCTCCCGCAGCGGGGATCATTTGTCTTAGTTCCTCCATCATGCTACTGATGAGATCTAGGTCCTCTGGGATAGCGTCGACATCAATCTCCTCTTCTTCTTCAGGTGCAATTAATGCCGTGAGGAGACGAAATCGTTGAATTAATCCCATTTTCGCCCATGCTCTTCGGAGTGTGATGCGAACATCTCGGTCCACTAGTGCAAAGGGGATTTCTCTTTCTCTGGCCTCCTCTACAGCTGTGAGTAAATCTACACCTGGCATTTCCCCTGTTTCCAAACCCATCTTCCTTTGCTGAGTCGCCAGCATTGCTTGGAATAGAAGTAGTGGGGCACGGCCATTACGGATTGCAACTCCTAGAGTTTCTTCATCAAAAGTCTGAGGATCTTCTAGAGCAACAAGTCGCGATTCATCTAGTTCAACAGCAATTCGTTCAGGCTGGTAAATCTCAATCTGATGTTTGACAAGTTCAGCTGAGGCACGGCTAATATGTGCAGTGCCAACGAGACGAATGCCCTCGCCGATATCTACTACTGCAGCAGATTCTGTTGTCTTTTCAACAACTTCCGAGGAAGGCTGCTTCATGTCTTCCTCATCTTTCATTTCCGAGCCTCCAATTCAGCGAGAGTTCTGCCGAGATCGACGTGTTCCGCTACATCATGTACACGTAAGATGTCGACACCAACCTTCTGTGCATGTGCAGCGACACCTAATGTCCCTGCGAGACGTTCACTTGTTTCTGTTCGATTGAGTAGGTCTCTGAACATCGATTTTCTACTGACTCCCCAAAGAACAGGTAGTTGGTGTGGGCCACGTATCCAATCAGCATCGGAGAGTAGGGCGAGATTGTCTTCTAATCGCTTGCCAAATCCAATTCCTGGATCGAGGCAGATCCGCTCTGGAGGGTGGCCCGATTCGATTAGATCATGAGCACGGTGGAGTAGTACGCTTGCGACATCTGTACGCGCATCAGTATAATTCGGTCTATCTTGCATCGATTTCGGGTCACCTTGCATGTGCATGATGCACACGCCAGCACCCGTGCTGAGCACGAGTTCGACCATCTCAGGGTCTCGTAGACCTGATACGTCGTTGATTAGATTGGCACCGGCTTCGAGAGCTAAGTGTGCGACTTCTGGGCGCCGAGTATCGACAGATATTGCAATTTCGGGGTGTAATCTTCTGACAGCTTCGATGATTGGTATGACGCGTATCTTCTCCTCGTCGATGCTCACAGGGTCTGCTCCAGGCCTCGTTGATTCGCCGCCGATGTCGATC
>DAYJ01000102.1:4546-7150 GCA_002506875.1 Euryarchaeota archaeon UBA40
CTTGATTCGCCGCCGATGTCGATCCATTCGGCACCTTCGCCTTGCATTTTTGAGGCCTGTTTGAGGGCCGCCTCTATCCCATTGGTTCGTGAATCAGCATGGAATGAGTCAGGTGTCACATTCAGAACGCCCATTATTCTGGGCCTCCCATCGGGTCGGCGACGGAGAATCGTGGACCAGTCGGGCATCCGAGCCTGCGAGTCAAGGCATGCTTTATCATGTGCTGGGCGTGAGTGCTTGAGCATGGGTCCGGAGGACGCTCTCTCTAGCAATGGAGGGGAAGCAGAGATGTCGAGGCTGTCAGTAAGCGGAACGCTGAGCGTTCCGGATAAGGAACAACTAGAACTCGCTGAAGCTATTCTTGCCCGTTTGAATCCAGCAGATTCTCATGAACTTCGGCAGATGTCTACCCGATTCGGTCTAGTTTCCGGAATGCTTCTCATGATTGTCGCACTCTTCTGGTTCCTTGCAATTCATGTCGCTGGAAATGAATGGGGAGGTAATTCTGGTCCGAGTTCCATCTTGTTTGACCTTAACTTCAGCCAAATATCCTGGTTGGTCCCAGTTCTTGTCTTCCTCGCAACCCTCCTTGTCTCGCTCTCTAGGGAGCGCGGAGGTGCCATCACTGCGACCCTCGGAGGCGTATTCCTGATTCTCGTCATCTACCTTGCAATCGAACCGATTGGACACGCGATGCTCGCTACAGAGGGTTCTGATCTTATGATATCGCTCATGCAAACTGTCCGTCTGGGAATTCTTGGCGTTCTTGTCCATTATAGTGCTCGTCATTTCCTCGATGCGATGTTGGTCACATGGGTTCGTTCAGTTCTATCTGGATTTGATGTTGTTCTCGCTCCTCAGGATGAGAATTAACTGAGCGGAATCCCCAAAGCGTACGGCAAGAGCCGATGTCCATGTCCTCGGGCCCGCCAATCCACGTCTTGCGACTGGGGCATCGTCGTGAGCGTGACAAGCGTATCACCTCTCATCTAGGTCTGACAGCACGTGCATTCGGGGCAGATTGTTTCCATCTTGCGGGAGAGGAGGATTCGAATGTTTTGGAGACACTAGCGTCTGTAACGGATCGTTTTGGTGGTGATTTTGAGGCGCGACATGAGAAGCGACCCTTGGGGTGGTTACGTCGGTTTGCGAACGAGGACGCAGGCGATGGTTCACCAGGTGTGGCAATCCATTTGACGATGTATGGTCAACCCTGGCGCGAGGTTATCCCAATGCTTCGAAGGGATCGTCCGATGGCTATCGTGGTAGGTGGTGCGAAAGTTCCAGGCGAGGTGTATGGGATCTGTCAATACAACGTAGGTATTGGTAATCAACCGCATTCTGAGGTAGCTGCTCTTGCAGTATTTCTACGAGATCTTTTACCCACTGGTTCTTCTCCTTTTGAGTTTCCTGGAGGGGAGATAGATATCGTTCCTAGTGTATCTAACAAGCATGTGAATCAGGTTGGAATCAACGAAGATGAATGAAATCCTCTGAGTTGGTTGTAACCCCTTTTTTACCGCCAATAATTAAGGAGCGGTCATAGCGAAATGAACTGATGTCAAAGGGCGAATCCGAGGTTGGTTTCCGTCCCGGCCAGGATATCCCCGGGGTATCTGATTCCTTTGTGGGAGAGGATGCAGCGGATTGCCTCGTTCTTGGGACCGAACATGGACATTCATCCGCCTCAGGCATTGGGGTCCTATTACTCGCTGACGGCGGCCGTTATGAGGGGGTCCTGTTTGGTGCAGATACTGTTGCGGAAGGAGAGTTGGTCTTTACTACTGGAATGACAGGGTTTCAGGAGTCTCTAACCGATCCATCGTTTGCGGGTCAGGTACTAACATTCACTTGGCCACTTCTTGGCAACTATGGTGTAATCCCAGGTGTGTCGGAATCCAGCCGAGTATGGCCTCGGGGGGTAGTCTGTAGACAAGCCATTGAAACACCTGATCATCGCGACGCAGTAGGTTCAGTACACGATCTCCTTGTGGCGCATGGGGTCCCGGGAATTCAAGGGGTCGACACTCGTTCAATCACTCGCCGAGTCAGAGAATATGGGACACTGCTTTGTGTATTTGGTCCAATTGAGATGGAAGATGCTCTTTTAGCAAGGCTCAATGCTTCAAAGAGTCCCGATCTTGACGACCTCGTCGATGAGGTGTCAAGGGACGATGCAGTCATACTGAATCCCGGAGCTACCAACAATTCTGGAGATCGTCTCCCGAGGCTAATCGCTATCGATTGTGGTGTGAAATACAATATCCTACGTGAACTATGTCGAAGATTTGAGGTCATATGGGTGCCTGCTGATTCGTCTTTCGAGATATTGGTTCAGGACCATCAGCCTGATGCATTCTTCTGTTCTAACGGTCCAGGTGACCCCGCTCATCCTGGTGCAGCAACTTCAGCTAGGAGAGTAATTGCATCTGCAATCGATGCAGGATATCCTACGATGGGGATTTGTCTTGGTCACCAGTTGCTAGGGCTAGCTGCGGGCCTTCGGACTTACAAGCTACTTTACGGCCATCGTGGAGCAAATCAGCCGGTGGTCGACCTCTCAGATGGTACGGTAAGTATTACCTCCCAGAATCACGGATTTGC
>DAYJ01000098.1 GCA_002506875.1 Euryarchaeota archaeon UBA40
GATGACCTGCTCGGTTGTGGGGTTGATGACCTCAATCGTTCCATTACCCTGAGGGGCAATCCATGCTCCATCGATGTACAGTTCTTCGCGTTGCATTGGTCTTCCTGAGGAATACGTATCTTATGACCTTCATGGACTTCAATAACGTAGACCTCCACCGCGAAGTATGACTGTCGGCGTGGTGACCCAAGGTCAAACTGCGGTCGTGACGTTGTCAGAAGAAGCCTCTAACAACGCCTTCGATGCGGTCTCAATGGCGGCAATATCGGCCGAACTTACACGTCTTATGGATGATCCTGACATCAGATCCATCGTGATTACCGGGTCTGGTCGTGTGTTTTGTGCTGGTGCTGACATCCAGTCGTTCAAGTATGCAATCGAGGATGGCTCTGCTGCGGACCTTGTTGCTACCCTGACCGGTATCCTTCATCCACTCCTTGTTCGAATGCGTGGCGATCCTACTGTTATGGTGGCAGCCATGAATGGAGCTGCTGCTGGAGGAGGTCTCGGGCTTGCATTAGCTTGTGATGTCCGCATCGCATCTACTAACGCACGTATGGCCTCTGCATTCTTCCGTCTTGGACTCTCTCCAGATGGTGGAACTACGTGGCTTCTTCCACGTCTTGTGGGTATCCAGAATACTCGTCGTTTTCTCTTTGAAGATCAGACCTGGAGTGCAGAGGAAGCTTTGGATTTAGGTGCAGTTGATGAGGTTGTTGAGGCTGACGAACTCATCCCTCGTGCGATTCGTATTGCGATGGATTGGGGTCGCTGGTCTGACCAATCAAAGAGGTCTACAAAGCAGTTGTTGGATTCTCAATCCTCGACTTTCTTTGAGACTCAATTAGAATTTGAACGAATGCTCATTACGGAATCAAGCCGTTCACCCGACTTTGTCGAAGGTGTCGAATCTTTCCTCGAGAAGCGCGATCCAATCTTCTATTCTTCTGATGAATCAGAATGATTCAGCAGAGGCCTCAATCCGTCTAAGCTGTGTAACTCGTAATGCGACTAGTGCGACACATGTCCCTGCAGCAATGTTCGATCCGATAATTGCGAGGGAATTAATTAGAAATCCGTAGATTATCCATAAGACTAAGGCGATGCAGATAGCTAACAGGGTTGGCATTGAGATGCCGTCGTGAAGCCGTTGGACCATCACGCGGTGGAGTTGTGGAAGCCAAGCGATGACACCGAGTAAGCCGGCCATAGCACCGATTGCTTCAATCATGACATCTGAGAGCACTGCGTCACCTCAGAGATTGTGGTCACGATCACTCTTCTCACCATTCGACCAATCATAGATGCCTTGTCCGGTTTTCTTTCCGAGTTCACCATTTTCAACCAGTTGGTTGAGTAGTGGATGCGGGAGATATCGATTATCATCGAAGGCCTTTGCAAGGTTGTTGAGGATATCTCTACGAACATCGAGGCCTACAAGATCGGTTAGTTCTAAGGGTCCCATCGGATGCCTGTATCCTAATCGCATCGCCGTGTCAATGTCGCTGGCAGAAGCGACGCCATCAGCTAGCATACGAATCGCTTCATTTCCGAGCACGACACCGAGTCGACTCGTGGCGAACCCTGGCACATCTCGGACTAGGATAGAGGTCTTGTCTAGGTGTTCAGCGATACTTCGAGCCGCTTCGATGGTCTCAGCACTCGTGCCATCATGTTGGATGAGTTCGAGGAGTGCCATCAACGGAACCGGATTGAAGAAATGCATGCCGATGACACTTTGTGGCCTTGTGGTTACTTCTGCAATTTCTCCGATGGGGAGCCCTGAGGTATTGCTTCCAAGAATTGCATGTGCAGGTGCTGCAGCATCAATCCGTTGGAAAATATCTCGCTTTAGATCCATAATCTCTGGAACTGCTTCGATAACTAGATCGGCTTCGCATACAGCATCCTCAAGAGAATCTGTAGGGTGAAGATTTGCACTCCATTCTGACTTCTGATTTTCGGTGGTCTTGCCCCTGGCGATGCCCTTTTCCCAGAATGCATGTATACGTTCCATTCCTCGTTCGAGTCCTTCAGGAAACGCATCATGGAGGTGTGTCTTCCAACCGGTTTGTGCACAGATTTGGGCGATACCTGCCCCCATCGTCCCGGCTCCAATCACGGCGACGGTTCGTATGTCCATATCATTCGACGGTTATTGCCTGTACATCACCCTTCGCGCTCTGAGCGAATGCAACACCTCCGACGATTAGAACAAAGGCAAGTAGGAGACTCCATCCTAACTTCTCATCTAATAAGATCCAACCACTCAGAATTCCAAACAACGGAACCAGATAGACGTAGAGTGCGGCAGGTCCTGCTCCGATTGTCCGGATACCTTCCGCATACCAGACATAGGATACAACAGTAGATAGAATGGCAAGGAAGAGAATTGCTGCTAATGCTTCTGTAGATGGTATGACCCATTGGCTTGATACACCTTCCCAGATGAATCCTGGTGTCAGAAATATGAGACCAGTTATCGATGACCAGACGGTGATGCGCAGTGGTGACATTGGTGTTTCACCTTCTGGTGCGGTAGTCATGCCTCGCTTCATTGCAATTGCAGATGCTGACCATGACAGTGCGGCCAACATTATGAACAAATCACCCATAATTCGAGTGCCATCAGGTATGTCGATATTCGGTGATTGGAGGAAGAGAATTGCAACACCAGCGATTGCGAAGATGATTCCCGTTCCGAGTCGAGAAGTCATCTTCTCGTCAAGAAAGAAGATGGCTAGTATTGCAGTAAATAGTGGGTTGAATGTGATCATTAGGGATGCATCACCGGCTGCAGTTCGCTCCATGCCGAGCATGAAGAATACCTGGTAAAGAAAGGTCGAGAAGAAGCCGACAAAGGCTACGATTTTCCATTCTCTCATATTTGGTAATGTAAAACGTCCAGTTGAAGCTAGCCAAGCGATGAATGCTAGAACTGCAACGAGGTAACGGAGCCAAGATGCAGTGAAGGTTGGTATTTCTTGAGCAAGAACCCGTCCTGCCACCCAGCCAACGCCCCAAATCACGGCGACTGTGACTAACCTCAGATGGACAGTGAGATGTTGCACATGATGTCGCCAATGTTCGCGATGAATCAATCATTCGCGTCCATATGCAGCAAGTGCGGCTTGGAAGAGGCGCTGTCTAGGCACGTCATGCTCCAAGAAGCACGTGAATGGAGCGAGGTCCTTCAGTAGCTCGATAGTACCAACATAGGCTCCATAGATGAATGGATCTGCCTTCTCAGTCGTAGGTATCTCAAACCCGAGCTTTGCTAGCCCCTTACGTGTATCATCATCCCAAATTGCATATGTGTGGCTAGTGAAGTGCAGGTAAGCAGAAAGCCGTCGTAAATCAGAGGTCATTATATCGTCTAGGCTTTCGAATAGTAGAGTATCTGGGTAGCGAATTGCAAGGAGGAATAGGCGTAGCATTGTCTCCTGTTCACTGGATATTTTCAGTTCTTCTAACCCCATCCATTCGTCGATTAGTCCAAACATGTGTTTTGGATATGGACGATACACCTTGTAGAGTAACTCTTCGTAACCCTCGGGATCCTCTTCGACTTGGTGATGGTGCATCTCGAAGAGTTCGGGGACTCTCTCAAAGAAGGGGCGTAGACGATTACGGTCAACAGCAAGAAGGGATAGTGCCTGCATTCTTCACACGCTCCGATGGATTGGACTTACTCCTTCCATTCACGATATTGAATCCATTCAACACCAGGGGCCATGTATTCTTCCATGAGTTTCTTTTCATCCGCCTCTGTAGGGAGGTTATCATCAAGGTATTTTTGCCACTCAGAATCGCTTCCATCGAATGGTTCTCCGGTGATAGTGTAGCGTTTGTCTGAGTACATGCCGATGCCTCGATTGAACTTGTCTGAAGGACAGAACAACTCAGGTTCGCCTTCTTTTCTGGCTTTACTTGTCCGCTTCATGTCTGCACGAATTTCGTCGAAATAGAGCATGCGACTTGCTTCGTTTAGGTGTTCTCGATCAGCCTTTTCAGCAGATTCGCGTTCATCATATCTGCCCTTAACTCCGTAGACGTAAGCCCATTGAGCGGAAGTCGACTCATCTGTTCCAAATAGGTCAAGGCCGGTGCTGACCCATTTGTTGATGTATTTCTGAAGGAAGGCGACAGGAATCACACCAGCTCTCACGATTCTGCGGATTCCATTTGCTCCGGTGCCTAAGTGGAAAGACTCTTCTTTTAGCATGGGTCCCATTGAAGCAGCTAGAGGCTGGAATGAACTTGTTGAGAGCATCTTGAGTTGATACTTCCCATCTCGGTCGATGAACTGGGTGAAGCAGAAGAAATCGAGCCAGTGATCAATTGGAGCGTTGAATGAACCAAGAAGACGGGTACCATCCTGTGCGTTTCTTTCAAGGAGTTTCGCGGCTTCTCGTACACCCTGTTCGCCGAAGTATGTGCAGAGGAGGTAAGCCATTTGCCATCCGTGGCGTTGTTCTTCACACATGATTCGAAGTGCGGACTTTCGATCGTACTCGGTTGGGGCAGTTGCAAGGAGATGGTTTTGCTGTTCGACGGAGGCGAATTCAGTGTCGCCTTGGACACTAACCATGGTTAGGATAGCATCGATAATGTTCTGTTGGGGGATTTGCATCCGGCGTTTCCATTTGGGCATGCCCTCGAAATCACCGAATTCGATCGTATCTCCTGCGGAATCCCAATCAAAGCGAATTTCGAAGCGGTAGTCCCCAAGCCAAGACGGATCGAAGCCGATACGAGTTTGCCAATCTTGGAATTCTTGGACCCACCCCTCAAAGTTGGGATGGTAATTCTCTACAATCTCAGTGGTGCTCATGTTTAGGAGGGGGTGGATGGTGGTATTTCAACATCAGCCATGGCCCGTGGAAAGCCATCCTGCGAGCAGGTGACTGGAATCTTAGTTTCCGGAGAAGCGCGGAGTTTCCTTTTCGACATAGGCTTTGATTCCGGCCTTTGCATCATCCGATTGGAAGAGATCGGACTGGAGTTCACGCTCTAGCGCAAGATGATACTCCAATGGAATCTCCATCCCACTCTGCACGCTTCGCTTGATGTTCCCAATGGCCTTAGCTGCAGCGAAAGGAAGGGTGAATCGACCAGCATAGTCTAGGGTATCTTGTCGGTATTCTTCGAGAGTCATACTGTCATATATGTCGTGCACTAGATCCATTTCTTTGGCCTCTTCAAACGAGAATTTTCGACCAGTGACCATGATCTCCATCGCTTTCGCTTTACCGACGAGACGTGAAAGTCGAGCGGTACCACCTGTGCCTGCGAGGACACCAAGGGAGACCTCTGGAAGTCCTACCTGGAAGTTGCCCTTACGACCAATGCGAATATCTGCTGCCATGGCGATTTCAAGGCCACCACCAACAGTATGGCCGTTCAGAGCAGCGATGACGAGTTTCGGGGTCTGTTCTAGGCGGGAGAGAGTTTCGTTTGCATGGAGGCAGAAGAAGTACTTGTAGCGCGGCGTGAGTTTGTTGAGATACTTGATGCTAGCACCAGCTGAAAAGAATTTGTCACCGTGTCCAGTGAGAAGTATTACTGAAACATCATCATCAAATCGAGCTGCAAGGATTGCGTCATCGATATCGTGCCACATTTCGCGAGTGTAGGTATTCACCGACGTCTTGTCGCCTTCAAGCGGTTCACCATCCGAATCGGAGATAAGTTCGATGATGGCGACACCATTGTCACTCACACCGTAGTTCACAAGTCGGTTCTTCATAGGCTTCAGTTCAGGCCACTCTGACATACATCGCCCAACGGAACGGGGCATAAGAAGTTGAGGTCGAGTATCAGGCGGTGTCATTCTCGCCGAAGGACACCCGTCCCCCGGAGGATCTGATACTCTTCCACTCCTCTGCAATCTCGTTCGCTCTGACACTCATTTCCCACTCGTCTCGCTTCAACGCCTTTCTGAAGGGCATTCTTCGTGCAGTTCGCCCATCGGTCAGTTGCACTTTTCTAAGTAGCAGTTGTTTTGTAATCGGCCAAAGCATACGGCGAAACAATCCTGGCTTGTATAGACGTTCCATGAACAATAGACCATCTCCAGTTTTCTCTTGGTTCTTCATCCAATAAGTAGCGACTCGCTTGAATCCACGGTCGCCAATACGGTTCATCAGTAGGCGGTTAGTTGCACTAGTACGAATCGATGGGAGCAACGTGGAGCGGATACGTGCATCGTATTCTTGACCGCCTCCATTGAGGATGGTTTGCGCTGCGTGAACACCACTTGTAATCGCATAACGCATTCCAAAGCCCCACATAAAGTCCTGAAGCCCACCGGCTTCACCAACGTAGTACTTTCCATCATGGTAGTAGGAATTAGGGAGGGAGAAGTCACCCATCCCTCCGACCCGTTTGATAGGTTCACGATCGAGGTCAGGATACATCCGTTCATACCAGGCAATAGTCTCGTTGAGATATCGATTTGATTGTTTTTGTTTACGCCATAGACAGGTGCATATGAGACCTATTCCTTGTATGACTATTAGGTAAGAATAGGCGCCTGGCGCTAACTTGTCATTGAGTTGAAATGTCACATGATCAGGGTGAGATGTTCGAAAAACTTCGCCAAATGCGACTGCACTCGTCTTCTTCGGACCTGCGGCAATGATGGTGCAAGTTTCTGGGTCAACCTTTGAACCGTATCTAATTTCTGCACCCGCTTTGATTGCCATCCGCTTGAATCCCTGGTCGATACAGTGTTCATCTGTACCTCGTTCAACAATTCTGAACGCTAGTCGAGGGCTCTGAGGTATGGTGATTGTGTCATCTGGGTGTGCCAGGTCCATCTGCTTGAAATCTGTTGAACGGAAGCCATCAGGATCTAGTCCCCATTCTCTCATCTCATCGAAGAAGTCACTGCTTTGTGTCCAATTTTCAAGGCCTTGAAAATCTCCATCAAAACGGGCTCCGGAATCTTTCCGAATATCGTGAACGGTGACATTCCGGCCCGCTTTAGCAAGAATAGTGGCCGCCGCGAGGCCGGAAAGACCAGCACCGAGAATGTGGATAACCTCGTCCGACATGGCGTCTCCTCGGAATCGCCATGCATCAATGTGCCCAAGAATGCTCCGAAGCACCTTTGCGTTCGATGCCGTCCATGCATCATGGCCGAGCGGGTGGTAATCCATGTTGAGGCCGATTATCTTGATTCAGATGCTCTCAGATCTAAACTCGATTTGTCTGGTTGTGGTGGCGTAGTGTCCTTCCTAGGGATTACACGAGGAGTGGAAGACGGGATGGAGGTTCATGCGCTTGAATTCGATGCTTGGGAAGAGCGCCTTCCTACGGTTCTGAATGATCTTGTCCTAGAGTCAGTGAATCGTTTCGGTGTACTCGCGGTTGCTATAGCGCATCGCATCGGTCGTGTCGGAGTAGGTGAACCGATTGTGTCGATTCATGTCGGTTCTGCACATCGTAAGGAGGCCTTTGAGGCCTGTTCATGGCTTATCGATTCCCTCAAGAAACAGGCCCCTTTGTGGAAGAAGGAGATTCGAGAGGATGGGACGCATTGGAAGGAGGGATTGGGATGACTGAGAAGGGCATTGATGGCATAATTCCTGTAGGACACAAGCCCATTATCGAGCGTTATGCTCAGGCTGAGGGCCGGCTACGTCTTGGTTCGGAAAGTATCGCTGCTATCCATCAAGGACTTGTGTCGAAGGGAGATGTATTGGAAGCGAGTACCGTAGCTGCCATTCAAGCGGCTAAAGAGACCCCACGTGCGATTCCCCATTGCCATCCCATTCCGCTGGAGAGTTGCCGAGTTGAGTGGGATTGGGAAGAATCCGACCTGATATGTCGAGTTAGTGTGTCTGCCCATTGGAAGACCGGCGTAGAGATGGAGGCACTTTGTGCTGTGACTACCGGGTTACTCTGCGCACTCGATATGGTGAAGTCCTTCGAGAAGGATGATGATGGTCAGTATCCATCTACTCGAATCCATGGAGTTCGAGTTCTGGAGAAGCGTAAATCCGATGGTGAGGTTTAGACACCTAATCCTCTACGAGCCACCATGAAGCGCACCGCCGATCTGGCTGAGTCCTTCCTGAGAGCAACTGAAGCCGCTGCCATTGCTGCAGCTGATTGGCGTGGCCGAGGAGAGGGGAAAATAGCAGATGGTGCCGCGGTAGAAGCTATGCGTGCGGTATTCGACACAGTTCCTTTCGACGGTCGTGTTGCAATTGGTGAAGGGGAGCGTGATGATGCACCCATGCTTTGGATTGGGGAACCACTCGGCAACCGACAGGGGGACTCTGATGCGCTGAGTATCGATATTGCAGTTGATCCTCTTGAGTGTACTAACCATTGTGCTAAGGATTCACCTAACGCAATCGCAGTCCTTGCAGCCGCTCCTCGCGGAACTCTACTCCATGCACCTGACTGCTACATGGACAAGATTGCCGGTCCTGCTGAACTTGCAGGAAAGATTTCTCTTGAAGCTGATGTTGCTTACAATATTGAAGCGGCTTCGCAGGCGCTAGACAAACCGGTTCGTGATCTTTTGACAGTAGTCATGGATCGTCCTCGTCATGAGAATCTCATTCGTGAGCTTCGAGATTTGGATGTAAAGGTCCGTTTGATTGGCGATGGTGATGTGTCTGCGGCTCTCGATGCTGCGAATCCAGATTCCGAGGTTGACATGCTGATTGGTATTGGTGCCGCCCCGGAAGGCGTCATTACCGCTACAGCATTACGTGGCTTAGGAGCTCATTTTGAGGGGCAACTTGTGTTCAAGAATGATGGTCATCGAGAACGTGCGGAGGATATGATAGATGGCGATATCGAGCGTATATGGCAGCGGGATGATCTTTGCACATCTGATGATGCAATCTTCGTTGCGAGTGGTGTATGCAGCGGTTATCTTCCTGGTGTAGAGTTTCTACCCGGGCACACTGCCGTTCATAGCGAGATTATCGATGTCCTGCAAGGAACTCGCCGATTCGTGAGCAATGACTACCCTCGTTGAGAATACTCTGTGCGAACTCTTCAAGGACTGTTAGAGGGTGCTTTGGCCATGGACACAGCGCTCCTTGAATCAACAGCGAACTTCCTCGTGGGACCCGGACGAGGCATCCTCGCGGCAGATGAATCCAATGGCACCATGACGAAGAGACTCGAAGCAGTTGGGGTAGAATCTTCATCGGAAACACGGCGAGAGTACCGTGCTAATTTGTTCGCTATGCCAACGATGGCGAAAGCAATCAGTGGTGTGATTCTCTACGATGAAACCATCCGCCAGAATGCAGTTGACGGCACCTCAATCCCTGATTATCTACATGCTCGCGACATCATGCCTGGCATCAAAGTGGATACTGGAGCCAAACCACTCGCTTGTAATGATGGTGAGACTGTTACAGAGGGTCTCGATGGTTTACGGGATCGCTGTATGGAGTATTTCCAGATGGGTGCCCGATTCGCTAAGTGGAGAGCTGTAATCCGCATTGATGATGGCATGCCTTCAGATGCTTGTATATCCACTAACGCTCATGCTCTCGCACGTTATGCTGCCATCTGTCAAGAACAAGGGCTCGTCCCAATTATCGAACCCGAGGTCTTGATGGAGGGAAATCATGATGCTCAACGATGCTTCGATATCACCGCGACTGTCCTTGATGCTACATGGGAAGCTTGCGCGGTTCAGGGTGTTCATCTTCCTGGTGCACTTCTGAAGCCTAACATGATTCTTCCAGGTAAGGCACATGCCGTCCGTAGCGATGTGGATACATGTGCTAGGATGACAATTGATCTTCTCCACAACCATGTCCCTCACGAAATCCCTGGTGTTGTTTTCTTGTCTGGCGGACAAACCGAGGTCGAAGCTACAGCGCATCTCAACGCGATGAACAACATGGGACCTCATCCGTTCCAATTGTCTTACTCTTATGGTCGGGCACTCCAATCATCAGCCCTGAAAACATGGGCGGAGAATCGCGACGATGTAGGCCAATCTCACGAAGTGTTTGCTCATCGATGCGAGATGGCTCATCTTGCCCGTTCAGGCTCCTGGTCTACAGATCTAGAGGTATGAGCATTCATGCGCATCGTCTCTTGGAATCTTAATGGAATCCGTGCAGCAATCCGGAAGGGATTGGATCTTTTCATTCATGAATTAGATGCGGATATTTGGCTTTTCCAAGAGGTTCGTGCTCTTCCTGAGCAACTCCCCAAGGATTGGACACCTCCCTCTGATATGCAGGTGGAATGGCATCCTGCGGAGAAAAAAGGCTACTCAGGTGTTGCGACTTGGGGCCGGGGGGTATTCACAACCATTGGAAAAGGCATGGGGTGCGGAGATGATCCAGAGGATTTGGAAGGTCGTATACTTGTTACGCAGCATAATGGGATTAGATGCATAAACACGTATCTACCAAGTGGTTCATCGAAAATCGAACGACAGTTATACAAGGAGAAATGGATGAATGATTGGGCTGAATGGTTAGAATCTGAACTTGTCAGCGAGGAGCCTGTAATCGTCGCGGGCGACTTGAATATCGCTCATGAGGAAATCGATATTTGGAACGCTCGCGGAAATATGATGTCATCAGGCTTCCTTCCTCAGGAACGGGAATGGTTCAGTAGTCTTCTTGGAAATGGTTGGCATGATCTCTGTCGTGAACATTGGGGGCCAGTCCAAGGCCCCTATTCTTGGTGGTCAAACCGGGGACGAGCACGGGAAGACAACAAGGGTTGGCGCATCGACTACATACTAGGAAACGATGCTGCGAAGGCACGATTCAAGGATGCACGCATTGTGAGGGCAGGAGGCCTCCAGGTATCTGACCATGCGCCTGTAGTTGTTGACTTTGATATCTAATCAGACTCGTCGTCGTAACCTTTCCATCCGTCCATCTGCGTCACCTAGTGCGTCAAGACATCTAGGGACATCGGCTACTTCGTAGGCCTCCTTCACACTAGCGACTGCGGCTTCACATTCCAATCGTTCTGAATCATCAGGGCCAATTCCTGTCTTTTGTAGACGATTCCTCAGATCTTTCCATTCATCGAGTAGGAATTCAAGGAGTTCTGTAGCATCTTCTATCGCGGCGGTACGCGCATCGAGTTCCTTTGTTAATTCATCCATAGACTCTGCGGCAGCCCTCCAAGACCCATTCTTTGTACCTTCAAGGATTTGCCCTAATTTTGTTTCCCAATTTTCTTCATCGGACCAACCGATCCATCGCTTGCGTAGGGTTTTGCGTTGCCGTAGTGATCGTTGGACACTCGCCTTAGCTTCCTCAGTAGCCTCAATCTCCCTTCGGATGGAATCTGCCAGTCCTCGTGCAAGAGAACCATCGCCTGCATCTAGTGCTTCTTCTGCACGATTGAGCATTTCCTCCCAGAGCGTGATATCGAGACCATCAGTTCGTGCGAGCAGGTCTTTTGCGTCTTGGACAGCTTCAGAGGCTGCTTCCATGGCTTCACCGAGATTGCTAACATGTGTAGGGATAGCCAGTGCGATAGTCAATGCATCTCCTGGTTCTTCCGCATCCATCGCATCCTGTGCCGCTTGTAGAAGCGTATTCATCCGATCCAAATCGGTTCCAGTCAACCCTTCCATGGATTTTTTTGCTTCATGCATTGCTTTCTCTGCATTTGCCCAGTTTGCGATGATGTCTTGCGCTCGATTTTTTGCGCGCCGATACAACATCTCTCCGTCGCGTAGACTACCAAGTTCAACCTCTCTTCGCCCTTGTTCTAGGGCCTTCATAGGTCGTTCAGCGAGAGGTGCGATTTCTTCAGCTTCCTTGACGAATGTTGCGGCATCCTCCTCAATTACCGTTATGTCTTCGGAGAAACTCAGGATGCGTTCAAGGTCATCTTCCGCTTGTCGGAGAAGATGCATCCCCTCATCGTGATCGGTCCAACCAACTTCGTTTGCCTTGGAGAGAAGAGATATTGCCTGATCGATGATGATACCGGAAGCTCGCACCTCGAGGAGACGAAGTTCAAGGGTCTCGTATCTATCTTTGAAGGCGCGTCTTTGTGTTCGGTCATCCTTGCCAAGTCGGAGATCGAAGCCGAATACGAAACCAGCGAACACCAGGGCAACTAGATACATCGCGATTTCTTTTTCAGGAATTTCAGCGATACACCATGCAGATGCGATACCTAGTCCAAGTAATCGTGTCATGGCTCGATATCGGACAACTTCGGATCGAGCCTCTTGTCCGAAAATTATCGTGTTTGAAACCATCAGGATTGCCCCGGAAAACATCCATCCTATGCCTGCGAATTGGCCATCTTGGTGTTGGGATTCGATTGCATGAAACAATCCTGCAACTATGAGGACAGGGCCAAGCATACCGCTTATAGTGCCAATTCGAGATCTCTGGTTAGGTCCAAAATCAACTAGATCTGCAACGAGGAGAGAGCATCCTAGAAGAGCGAATAGGGGTACGAAACCATTGGACTCAGCATCCCCTGATAGTGTTGGAAAGGCTAGGTATGCACCGAGAGCAACTAATGCAAGTGTGGTAATCAATCCGATGCCATCTACGGGTCGTCGCCAAGCAGAGAGAGCTTGCTGAATACGCAACTCCTTGGAGTCCACCTCTCCCTCCATGAATTCAGGGATGCGTTATCCTCCATGAATCGACCGGATTCATGGGCGTCCAAAACGTCGATCAAAGAGGACACCTGCGGTGTACGCGATTAGCATAATCCAAATGATCATCTTAGCCGTTTCTCGCCAAGCTGGCTCCACTATGGGGCCTGCGCTGGCTATACTCTCGATTTCTCCATCTTTGATCCATTCAACAACAATACTCTGTGTTCCACTAGGGAGGTCCTCGAATCCAAGGCTAAGTGTAAGGGTACCTTCTGAATCGATTGTTGCGGCTGGAAGGGTGCCATTATCACATGAATTTGCCATGCAGACGCTTACCTCCTGAGAATCTGCACCCATGTTCGCAATAACAATCCGGACAGTCGCGGGTTGTCCACTCACGCCTCCATCGACAATCATTACATCCTCAATTCTCGGTAGGAACGTACCGGAAGGATGGATTTCCACGATGGAAGAATGACTTCCGATGTTGCCCGCCCGGTCCGTACCAGTTACGACAAGGGTATGTCTTCCGCGATTGAGCCCATTTATTGGGAATCTCTCCGCATCCTCCCATGATGCGTTCTCAAAGAGAAGTATTCCATTGATTGAAGCGGACCAAATTACGGCATCAATAGGGTCCAGATCATCGAATGATTCAGACATATCAATCTCGATTGTCGACTCCATTTTGGCAGTATTTGTCGAGCCTATTGGTATTCCATCAACGAGAATCGAAGGTCTCGGAACCGGACCAAAGAGATCGAGGGAAGTTACAGACCATTCCTTCACCATGGTGTTCCCCACTGAGTCAGAAATCTCCAGCTTTAGCCATCGAACAGCAGGGTCCCGCTCTTTATGACGTTCTTCAATCGTCATGTGCATGCCGTTGATATGATCGCCCTGTGGCCACATCTCAGCGAAGTAGAGACGATTTCCAGCCATCCGATTCCATCCGTCGCTTCGGTTTGAGGTCAGGATGATTTGGGTTGTTTCCCCATTTGTATCGTTCGCGTGGATGTCGACGATGATGGTGCTCGTAGCATTAATCGATACTGCATCCATAAATTCGATTTCATGCAGAATTTGTGCCCAGTAGGATGGATGATCTTCGAGCATTACAATCTCCCAATTAGGTGGAGTGGAATCGAGGGTTAGGTCATGAGTTAGATCGGTTCGATTACCATGGGAATCGGTACAGGTAGCTTGGATTAGCACGTCTTCTCCTTCCGATTGCTCTGCAGAATCAAAGGTAATGGAGAAGTTTGCTCCGTTGTGAGCACCAGTAAAACCGTCTCCAATAATCTGCCATTGCATCTGGACGTCGCCTGGACTTGAATCGGTACAAGTCATATTCTGCTCGATGGGCCCTCCAAGGCGAGCATAGTTGTTTGATAACCCGGTACCGTTGATTGAAACCTCTGGTGCCTCATTCTCTGCGATAACAATGAGGACCTCTCCAGTTACATCCATCGAGGAGCGTTGGACAGTGACCTGATTCCCATTTGCCAAAATATGATTCGATTGTGGGCTTTGTCGCATTTCCCATTCATCGGGTAGAGTTATGCCCAAGTCGATACCATCGCGAGCATCGCCTCGGAACGGTACAGCCAATCTTCTACTCACATCAGTATCGCTTTCTCCCCCAATTTGGCCGGATTCTGACCACCCCCAGCTGACTCCATCGTCGAGAACCCCTGGTGATGAAGGCTCAATCCAAGCATCCGTAGGAGATATTGGAGGATATGCAAGCATCGTTCTATCATCTAGTATACAACAGCCCACATGACTCCCATTCCACCATTTCAAATCATGGAGCATGTTACTGAATGAAGAGAACTCAGCGCCCTGGACAATACCGTCCCAATCACCGTGAAATCGATCAATTTGGATTCCAATTCCAGAGGTGATGGCAGGGAGAGACCCGTGGCCAACAAGGGAATCAAATCGATGATTTGCAGAGAAGTCGGCCTCGATAGCTGTATTCGGATTGAGTGGGGAATTAGCGAAGATGAGTGATGCAGATCCTGACGGTAGGTTACGTGTGTCCATGGTGGAATCTAGCCATGATTCAATGTCTTCGAAGAGTGCATCATCGATTATATGGGAATGAGCTTCGATTTCTCCATTATCGAGTCGCCAGAGGTGCCATTCACCACCACTTATTCTCGGCATAAGGTGGTCTATGGTCCCATTTATCTCGATAATCTCAGACCAACCACTGGGAGAATGCCGAATCAGTATGGAACCGTTCCAATACGAATTACTAGCCATTAAGCGGAGATTACCGATTGCCATCACGTCAATCTCGTTTTCTCCATTCCATTCAGTTAGCTGAATCTGTTCTCCATCACGTATTTCGATCCAACCTTTCGAAGCATTCGGGAGATGAATTGAATCGTCAACAATCGGATTTACTTGCCACCCAATGGTCCGATTTGTGAGGGTGCGAATCACTGTTGCCTGCCCGACTCCAGTCAAGTTAACCTGATCTTCAGTGAGGATTTCGACGTCTACGATGATGGTATTTGTTCCGTTGGGTTGGATGACCTCGGATCGCTCAATGTGTAAATCACTAGTAGATATCTCAGGGCGAAAGGACTCTGATGATGTCCAATCAATGGAATATGTTGTACCCTGTACATCGGTTACTGCTGATAGAACTCTTCCAGACCATGGGTCGATGAGTTGAATCGTTATATCTTCTACAGGGTAAGGATTTCCTGATGAATCAATGAATCTAAACTCAATCCCTGAGGTTTCAGGCACCTCTGCTCCATGAAGAGGAGTACTTGAGAGAACCAATACGAAGAGGACAAGGAGTGTGTGTAAGCGAAAGGGATTCACCCCCATCTTTTCCCATCGTCATGAATGATGACACTGCCCTGTTTATCAAGAATCAAGGGGAGGATGCGGTGATTCGCATCGAGTTCTTGTCGCAGTGCTTCGCGAACTCTTGATTCTCCATGAGCGAGGAAGAATCCACCTCCTCCAGCTCCCAACAGTTTCGCTCCTGAGGCTCCACAACTGAGAATCCTGTCATGGAGGGCGTCTAGATTGTCTCCTGTAATACCCTCGACTAGCGTCCGTTTAATCTGCCATGATGCTTCAAGTAATCCTCCTACAGCTTCGAAATCACCTCGCTCGATGGCTCCTCTGACCTCGAATGCTTGTTCTCGGAGGTGTTCAAGTTCCGTCATACGATCCCCAGTCTTTTCTTTCTGTGCAGAAAGTACCGAGGATGCACTTCGGGTCATGCCTGTGAAGATAAGGGTAAATTCGGACTCAATCCTGTTAACAATCGATTCAGACAACTCTAATGGATCAATACTAACGCTTCCATCAGGGAGAAAGCCAATTGTGTTGGCTCCACCTACTGCAGCAGCGAACTGATCCTGCTTACCGATGGGCTGTCCAAGCACATCGATTTCGATTCGACAGGCCTCTTCGGCTAATTCAACAGGATTCATTGGACGGCCCACTAGGGTAGAAAGGGCATTGAGAAGGCCTACGGTAACCGCGGAGGAGGACCCAAGCCCTGTTCCGCGAGAGGGTATGTCTGCAATGGTAGTAATCTCCACTCCATGAGTCACGCCTGTGGATTTCATCGCTTCACGCACGAGACCATGTTGGACCTCATCTAACGAATTCACAAGTTCCATATTCGAGTATGAAACACGGATCTGTTCGTCGAATCTTGGATTAACGGTCACATAGAGGTAGCGTGCCATTGCCATGGAGGTGACTGCTCCTCCATGGGGGCTTTGTTCGTAGAACGCGGCGAGATCTGTACCTCCGCCACAGAACGACGCTCTCACCGGGGTTCGGCTGATGAGCATGGTTCTCCGACAGAACCCCTTCACATGAAGTCCACGGAAGCGCGCCTATCTGGGGGTTCAGAACACGGGAAGGAATATGGTCGGTTTCATCCCGGTTAGGGAAGGGGAGAGCCATGACGAGTCTCATTACGATGGATGACCTGACGAACGAAGAGATCATCTCGATACTAGATATAGCGGAACAGATGTTACCGATTGCACGTGGTGAGGCATATACTCCAATCCTTTCTGGTAAGGTATTGGCCAACCTCTTTTTCGAACCATCTACTCGAACCAGGATGTCCTTTGAGGCGGCTATGAAGCGGCTCGGTGGCTCTGTTCTGAATCTTGGAGATGTTTCAACTTCGTCAGTTGTCAAGGGTGAGACCTTGTTCGATACGATGCAGATGATGGATGGATATGCGGATATTGCTGTAATTAGGCATCCTCGTCAGGGCGCTGCTAAGTATTCCTCAGATGCTGTTGAAATCCCTGTAATCAATGCAGGAGATGGTGCAGGTCATCATCCCACTCAGACTTTGTTGGACTTATTCACCATCCGCAAATGTCATGGTACACTCGAAGGCCTCCAAGTTGCTCTTGTGGGCGACCTGCGTTACGGCCGCACAGTGCACAGTCTTTCAGGAGCTCTTGCCCGTTTCGGGAGTTCGCTCACTTTCATTTCTCCGTCGTCTCTTTCGATGCCTAGAGAGATTGTGCAGGATCTCCGTAATTCGGGTGTGGATATTGTTGAGACAGAGGACTTCCTCGGGTCGATTGAATCATTGGATGTCATTTACATGACTCGTATTCAGAAGGAGCGTTTCCCTGATGAAGAGGAGTATCGGAAGGTTGCCGGTGTCTTTTGCTTGACTGCTAAGGACCTTGTAAACGCCAAGAAGAACATGATCATCATGCATCCTCTCCCTCGAGTCAACGAAATTGCCCCAGATGTTGATTCAACTCCTCATGCCAAGTACTTTGAACAGGCATTCTACGGCGTCGTTGCGCGAATGGCATTGCTCTGTCGTCTTCTCGAAGTAGATGTTCAGGAGGCGATTGAATGAGCGAGCAAGGTATGAGAAGGGTAACTGCGATTCAGAACGGGACTGTCATCGATCATATCCCAGCAGGGTCATCATTGAGTGTTCTTGGTATGTTGGGGCTCCTTGATTCTCGACGCACCCCTATCTCTCTTGTCATGAATGTTCCAAGCAAGAAGTTAGGACGCAAGGACGTGATTAAAGTCGAGGATCGTGAATTGACTCAGGAGGAACTTGATCGCCTCGCGATTATTGCTTCAAATGCCTCAGTCGCTATCATCAGAGACTTCAGGGTTGCGGAGAAGAGGACCGTAGAACTTGGTTCGGAGTTAGTAAATATCGCTCGGTGCTCTTTCTCAAATTGTATTACAGCGAATCCAATGGAACCACTTCCACACCGCTTGGTTGTGCGAAGCGCTGAACCTATGGAATTGAGATGTGCTTATTGTGGAAGGATTCAGGAGATCGGTGCTCTCATCAATCATTTGATTTGATGCCCTTTTTTGCGGAGAAATTAGAACTAGTCTTACGGTGCGGTACCTATGGTCCATCTGACGGAAAATGATCGCATCATACTCGATGCTTTACGAAAGAATAGTCGGGCAACAGCTCGTGCGATTGCTGAGTCAGTGGGGTTGAATCAACGCACAGTTAGTGCACGGATTACACAGTTGGAGGAAAGCGGAGTCATCCGTCAATACACGATACGTGAGAGTGGGGCAGGCTTGTCCGCATTAATTCGAATCAAAGTCAGTCCTGGTGCAAAGGAGATTGGTGCCCTAGGTGCAGAAATACGCACTTGGTCTGGCGTTGATACAGTGTTTGAAATTGCGGGTGAGGCCGATCTTATTGCCCTTGTTCATGTCTCTGATACGATATCTCTTCGAACTCTTCTTGACCGTATTTGGGAATCTTCGTCTGATCAGATTGCTTCGACTATTACGGAACTCGTTCTGGAACAGTATTGACCCCCTGTCCTTCACCGAAGGAAACATGAGGTCGAAGTATGAATTCAGACCATGGCGGATGAGCAGATGGTGGTTCGCACGCCGAGACTCGTCCTCATTGCAGGGGCAACAGGTACAGGTAAATCCAGGCTCGCTCATATGGTTGCACATGAGATGGGATTCAGTCGATGTGTATCTACGGACACGATTCGAGAGGTGCTTCGAGTCGGGCGTTCTCCCAATGATTCTCCTGAACTTCATCGTTCCAGTTACTCTCATGGGGCAACGGGTGACCCTGTGAACGACTGGTTAGATGCTTGCGAGCCAATCCGATCAGGTATATCTGCAGTCATTGATCGTGCTCGCTCCCAAGGTGTCGACCTTGTTCTTGAGGGTGTACATCTAATCCCTCAGTCCAATTGGATTCGGGAATGGCGTGAGAGTGGGGGGCGTGCAGCAGGGGTCTATGTCACGGCTGATGCTGAGGCACAACATCGCGGATTTATCGTTGAACGTGAGTCCAGCAGTTATCGTGGATCAGAGAGGTATATGATGGCCTTTGAACGCATTCGAGCAATCCAGCGCGCCATGATGGAGCGCGGACGCCTTGCTGAATGGATCCGAATTGACCCTCTTCTCCACGAGGATCCATTAATTCGTGTCCGTCAGAATCTGATATGATTAGGATACATCGATTTCTGCGTGTAAATCAATGAGAAGCCGCCCGTTTCGATCAGCAATTCCTGCTTCAGCGACAACGGTACAAATATCTGAATCGATTGTTGCATTAAGATCGACAAGAATGATTTCCACACCTCGATGCTCCCCATGTCGCATCAAATCCGCCTTTACACTATTTGCTGCATCTAGACACCTTTCTTCCACTGTCCCAATTCCGTTCAAGTCATCGAATCGATGCTGAATTGATGTTTGCCAGACCTCACTGGTCTCTTCAGCAGTTTGTAGTACAGCATCATCGGATGCATTGTAGGGTTCTCCCATACCGACAACCTTCACGCTGTAGATTGCCATCGACAATAGTGCAAGAATGAGAACCACTCCTGTAGCTAGGAGCATTTGTGCCTCATCATTAGAGCGTTCTCTTCTCATCATATGCCCCCTCCAACATGCCAAACCTGTACTCCTATAGTCCACAAGTGGCCGTCTACGTCTTTCAGATGCATTACTGACAAGGTTTGAGATGGTGGAATCTCAGCATCTCCTGCTCGTTCCATAGCACCGGAGTCCACTGCTAGCCAACAGTTGCCAGTCACGGTCTGAGGTAACTGTTCAAGTATCAGAGTGCAGGCCTCATCACGGCGGTCTGCCTCCAGATGATTTTCGAGAGTTGACGATCCGTCTTCATCGACTATCGCTACAGATAGTAAGTGCGCATCTTCTGCGGCGAGCCGGAGAGATGCATCCGATGCAATTGCGTTGGTATCAGGTACCTGGAGTTGGATTACGAAGGCTGCAGCAAGAAAGAACAACCAGAATAGTGTAATCATCTCAATCATGTGGACTTGAGCGGAATCATCTCGAAACAAATGTTTCATCCAATCACCCTGGAGCGGTCCTACCAATAGAGTGTACCAGTCCTTCCGCCATCGGTACTCCGATGAGATCGGGGGTAAAGGCCACGAAGTTGAACGCGAATAGGGCTAGAATCAGCATGAAGCCCGAGTGTTTCATTCCGTTCGATAGGCGGCCAGTTGCCATGAGGCCTGCCATCGCACCATTGCCCACGGCTTGTGCCGATACCCCGTAGAAGAACACCACGAGGAAGAATAGTGGGTCTACAGCGTTAATTTGCATGTTCCCTATACTTTCGGATTCGCCCCCACTATTGGAGGAAGCAATCGCCGGGATGAATACCTTTGACAAAACAACGATAACTCCCATGAATACGAGATAAGATACCCATATGACAGAAATATACGAGGCGATTGCACGAACACGCTCACCTTCAAGGAATTTAATTTCTCGAGAATCATTGGCTGCAGTAACAAGAATATCTGAGATTTTTCCACCGGCTTTGTTTGCCTCATCTACTAGAGATACAGCTCGATGGACAAGAGGAGTATTCACCCGTCCTGCGAACAACCTCATGACGTCACCAAAGGGAATTCCCCAAGATAGTTGATCTGACATCTTTTGGATGTCATCGTTCAACGCTCCATATTCGGAACGAGCTAATGTGCGGACTGAGACCACCATGGAGAGACCTCCCTTCCAGTATTCTGCGAGATCACGCAGGAAGTCGGGAAACTTATCCTCGATTGCCTTGATCTTTCGTGCCTGTGCATCTTTGTAAATCGAAGGGGGGAACACTGCGACCAAAAGACCGATTCCAAAGAAGTTGACGAATATAGTGGGGTGAATATCGAATGGTCCAAGTTCGAACCCTGGTCCAATCCAAAGTGATTTATTGTTCATGTTATCTGGAATTCCATCATACGCATCCACGGATACGGTGAACTCGAAGGTCCTGAGAGATGGTTGACCTGGTTCTATTTCTACCCAAATTTCGTACTTCTTGTTGGCTTCAACAGGAATGTCTTGAAGTCCACAATCATCCGAGTTAGCGACAATCTGTGCACTATCTTGTACCGATGTTGTCAAGTCATAGTACCGTTCAACAACAGAGAGTGTGAATACTCCGTTGTTGTCTGCTTCTGCTGAACATTCTATGTTAGCAAACTGTTGGGGATGAGGCATCGTACCCAGTCGTTGTTTGTCAATACCTGGGACTATGAAGAAACCTGCACCGCCAGGTGATCCTACCTTCGACCATTCTTCAGTCCAAATTTCCGTAGAGGGTGATTCCTGAGTAAGGAAGCAGGATTCGTTGTCCGAATAGGTTGGAGGCACAGGGCTGTTCGCATCGAAGGAATCTGGACAAGCCATGTTGAGAAACATCGGCATCTGATTTATGGGTTTGAACACGAGGTCCGCGTTGGTAATCCAAAATCCCATGCAACTCACGCCAAGCATCATACATATGGCGAGGATGATGCTAAAATTGGTCTCGGACCGGTCGTCTTTTGGGAGTTCCAGTCTGACCTTAATCTTCTTCTTACGGTTCTTCTTTGCCACCGTATATCCCTCCCATTCACATCTCGTTTTCTTTTGACATCAGCCATACAAAGAGGGAATATGCGATGTGGATCATGGGTAAGAGCCCCATTACAATGCCATAAACCATATTCTCTGAAATTTGTGATCCTGCTCCGGATACCCAGAACATAATGACTAGCATGACGATAAGGAAGAGAGGCATTGCAACTGCGACCACAATGTATGTCTCCGCGAACATTGCAAGGGTCTCAAGGAACATTGTCAATCGTATGCGATTTTCCCGCATGTAGTGCTCCGCACGGTTGAGGAAGTACAACTTGAGATTTCCACCAGAGGATAGGGTACCAACCATCCCTTGGAAGAATTCAGTGACCCAAGTAGAGGCGGCCCGATCAACAGCTAGCTTGACTGCTGTGATGATATCGTAGCCGAATAGTGTCATGTCACGATAAATCATCGAAGAGTCGTAGGCAATGTCGCCATAGATGTCACCATTCTTTGCAAGTGATCTAAAAATCCGCACAGGTGTTGCATTCGCTGCGGACATTGCTGCGGTATAGGATGAAGCGTAGGGCAAGAATTTCTCAAGACGCTCTGCCCGATCTGCACGCTTACGTTCAGCCTCTCCGCCGAAGTAACGGTTGGACATCACGGGGACGATTAGCGCGAGAAGACCTACAACCAACACCTTCCACAATAATGGAAAGGTCTGGGTAGCATAATGCGGACATCCGTTTCCAGGAAGAGACGGATTGAGATCGTTCTTGTGCCAGAATTCCCAGTCTTGACATGGCATGACTGTGGCAATATCCTGAATGGATTCATAGATGGCAATTAGACCAGCACCGGGGAGGAAGACGAGTGCCAGAAGTGCCCCACATCCGAAGATTACTGCAATCGTACTCATCAGTTGAGTCGACTTGTAGACTTCTGGCATGACTCGTATGTCCGCTTGAACAAGTAACTTGGTGAGATCAGCATCGCCCCTAGCACGATCGCGATACATCCTTCCAAAGAAAGCCGTGGAGAACTTTTGCCACGTTGTGAGGGTCATGCCTTCGAATTCGTAGACCTTCTCCCTCGATTTTCGTTTCTTAGCCATCCCTCTTCCCTCCGGGTTCAGCGAAGGCCATCGACGCGGGCGAGGATTTCCTCAGGCCTGACGTAGAACTCCGTGATGATCTGTGCGACCTGATCCGACTTTCGGATGTCATTGAGCACCATCCAGTCTAGGATGCGCTTACGGGTCCGGAGTTCATTCCGCATCCGCTCTTGGCTGAAGTTGATCTTAACCATAATTTTCTCAAGGACATATGATTTGCCACTGAAGTCGAAGTCGTCTCTCGATGGATCCCACTTGAACACTTCATTGGTGATGATTTCTTGGCTATGGGGGTCGACCCCTACAATCTCGACAATTTGCTTAGTTCGTCGTACACGTCGACCGTTGATTCTTGTCTGGATTTGAATTGCGATTGCCTCAAGTGCAGGTAAAAGGACACGTGGGATATCGATTGGCTTGTTCTCTAACCGGTGGACTAGTGATGCAGCTGAATCAGCGTGGACTGTAGAATAGGAACAGTGCCCTGTTGCCATTGCTTGGAATAGAACATATGCCTCAGAACCACGAATTTCACCCACAATGATGTATTCAGGTCGTTCACGGAGGGCGGCCTTGAGAAGTTCGAACTCTGTAATTTCTCCTTCCGAGGATTCACCTCCGAATCCTTGACGAGTAAGTCCTGGAATCCAGTTTGGCTGAGGGATGTTTACTTCACGTGTAGATTCGATACTGACGATTTTCATCTGCCATGGAATGAATAGGCACATCGCATTCAGAGTAGTAGTTTTCCCGGAGGCAGTACCTCCAACGAATAGCATTGACACACCTTGCTGGAATGCGATCCATAGGTAGGCTACCATCAGGCTGGTCATAGTCCGGAACGCTACAATATCGCATGGGCTGAACGGATCTTCACGGAATCGGCGAATACAGAATGCGGAACCTCGGGTCGATACTTCGCGACCGAGTTTCATGACAATACGGGAACCATCCATTAGCGTTGCATCAAGCAGAGGTTCCGCTACGGAGATATGCTTGCCGCAGCGCTGTGCGAGCTTAATCACATATGCTTCTAATTCATCATCTGTTGGCCATGCAATGGTCGTTTCCACGGATTCGAATTTTCGATGGTACGCGAAAATCGGAACATTTGTACCATCGAGTGAGATATCCTCAACGTTAGCATCATTCATCAGCACGTCCATTCGGCCGTAACCAATTAGATCGCGTCGGATGTAGTAGAAAATCTTGGATCGAGACTTCTTGCTGATTTTCATCCGGTATGATTTGATAATCTGATCCATCGCGGCGCGAAGGTATGCAACGGGATCAGCATCAATTTCCTCAATGTCCGCATTTAGTGCTTGGACGAAGATATTCATAATCTGGTCCTTCTGCTCGGTTTCCTTCTTGTTTAGTGGCGGTTCAATCACTTGGTAGAGGACATTCAGGGTGCGTAGATCGCGTACGATCCGTGCGAAGGAATGCGGAGGAGACACCGGGTATTTGTCAAGTTCCTCGAACTTGTTCTGCTGCTTCTGCTGCTTTTTTCCTTGGCTGCCTCGTCCTCTCCGCGCCATGGTGTCACCTCAGTGCATGCGGAATAGGCATGAGGATTGGCATAACCTTTGGCCTTCAATCAGTTCTGCTAAGGCCTTCCAAGAGGGCTTTCACCTCTTCCCGGAATGAATTGATGTCATCTTCGTTCTGAATCCGATAATTTGCCTCATTGATTAGTGCTTCAACACCCCAATTCCGCTCCCGTGTATCCCGTGTAGATGTGCCCTCATCATCAGATCGTCCCCGTCCACTCAATCTGGAGTCCCTGGTGCTCTCTGAAGCGAGAATCGCAAGAATATCCGGTCCATCTCCCATCAGTTCAATCAAAGCCTCTTTTTCGGGCGTGCTTCGCATACCGTCGATAAGGACGAGTGGATGTTTGGAAACTGCATTTTGAATGTCTGGCCATAATCTTCTCAGGACGACATCATCTCCGAACTCTTTGCGGAGATCGACTGCTACTTCTCCGATGTTATCTCCGTTGGGTTCCAAGCCGCGCTTCGCGGTATCAGCACGAATCACATCTCCCATTGTGATTACTGGTATGTCCATCATCACAGCGATTTCGGAAGCCACACTCTTGCCCGATCCGGGAAGTCCTGTGAGTACCAGAACCCTTGACATGAGAGGTGGTATCTATTCGTCGCTCATGAACACACCGTACGCTCAGTTCTCGAACGGTGCGCTCCTCCACTTTCGATCAATCAGGCGGAGGAATAGGAAAGAGAAGGAAAGCAGAATAGCACAGATGCCCATGATGTAGGTCATATCAGTGGATTGCCTATCCTCTAATTTGAGTGCTTGAGCTTCAGCATCAAGGCCCGATGATGAGACCTGCATGCCCCAGTTTTCCAATAACGTGGTGTCTCCTTGTGTCCACGATAGAAGGAATAAGCCGATGAGTGGGAATGCTGTTGCCATCCAGAAGCGAGCCATGATGCCACTGTCAAAGATGGCCTTGTTTGGGCGTAGCCCCATTAGCCAAGCTGAGAGTGAGACGATGTAAATCGAGTTGGCGAGCATTACGACCATGGAGGCCAGCATTACATCCCATTGATTTAGCATCCATGCCATAAGGAGAATAAATAGGACTCCAATCCAACTGGTTAGTAGGAAGTAAGTCCAGATTTTTGCTCTTAGTAGTTCAGGTACCGAGACAGGCATCGTGTTGAGATGATCCGGTGCATCAATCGCATTCAGCCATGAGTAGAAATTGAATCCAAAGAAGCCGATGAATGGAGCATAGGATAGGAGATTGAATGGTATTGGGAAAGCAGCAAACTCTGCCCCCCATGCCATGAGTAGGAGAAAAAGAAGAGGGACAGCGAAGGACCCTAGCATCTTGAAGAGAGTCCCTGAACGAAGGACATCTACAATCTCCTTTGCGATAAGAATCCTCATGCGACTGTCCTCCTTCAATCCAAGTTTTCCGAGTCGTTCGAACATCGGTAAAAACAAATCATCTCGTGCAGATATCCTCACTTCGAAGTCTTCAGGAAGTAGGCCAGCGGCAATCCATGCAACGACGATACAAATCAGGAAACCCAGAGGAGTCCACCAGAAGATGGCGGTAGCATGGGCATAGAGACCGAGTACTACGCGGTCAATTGGAATGATATCCATGTAGACAGTGGCCCCAAGGAGAGCTGCTAGTATTGGGATACCGAATGTGAAAGGTTGTCCTCTGGATATCAATGTCGAGCCGAAGAAGGATAGTGCAATTCCCTGTGCCATCGTCAGTGAGACACACAATAGGAATGGTAGAAGCGACGACCATAGGAGCGGCGTCGAGATGCCTAGGAAAGATTGTGACAGGATTCCTAAACCCATCCCAATTGTTACTGGTGTCAGAATTAGTACGATGTAGAATGCGACTTCCTTGAGGTAGTATGCAAGGTAGGTGGTTTGCAGATCAATAGGTAACATAGCTGGTGATGCTAGAAGGAAATTTTTCCCACCACCACGTTGGGATACAATAGATTGTCCTAGGAAGGCGAAACTTCCCATGCCCATTGAGAACAGGAACACCATGAGGTGGATACCCTGCCTTAATTCGTCAAAGGTGAAGGTTTCTCGAGCGAGTTCCTCGGCATTGGCCCCTACAACTCCATCTCCAGTCAGGAATCGGAGACCAATTGTAACCGCCATCGCAACGACGGCAAGAAGAGCGGGGAAAAGGAGGATGCGCCGACTCTTGGCAAAGTCAACATTCTGTCGCCATTCCTCCTTGAACATCATCCAGAAAGTGATTGGAAAAGCATCGAGGAAATGTGCCTCATCCCGGCGAGCCGACACGGCTTTCACTCCTCTTCGGTCAAGCCATCGGATTCGGCTTCAATATCTTCTATGGAGCGTCCTAC